>CALKWS010000312.1 GCA_938004115.1 uncultured Ruaniaceae bacterium | reverse complement strand
CGTACAGCGGCCCGGGAGGCGTGGGTGCGACGGGTTAGAGTCGCCACGGTGCGCGGGGAGGTGACCATCGGTGGATCTGGATGAGGCGCTGGCGATGGGTCGCCAGTTGCTGGATCAGCACGGACTGGACGAATGGGACTTCCGGTTCGACCGGGCAAAGCGCCGGGCGGGTCTGTGCCGGTTCGATGACCGGGTGATCTCCCTGAGCCGGTATCTGACCCAACTGCACGACGCCGAGCAGGTCCGGGACACGGTGCTGCACGAGATCGCCCACGCCCTGGCCGGCCCGGAAGCCGGCCACGGGCCCACGTGGCAGGCCAAGGCACGGCAGGTCGGGGCCCGGCCGCGGCGCACCTTGCCGGCCGAGGTCCCGCTTCCGGAGGCCCCGTGGCAGGGACACTGTCCGGGCGGACACCACCATGTGCGCTTCCGTCGGCCCGCGCGTCCGCAGAGCTGCTCCCGGTGCTGCCCCCAGTTCTGCCCCGCCCACCTGATCACCTGGACGAACCGCGGCGAGCCCTTCGAACCGCCGCGCGAGTACCGCCAGGAACTGCGGCGGTGGCTGCGTCGCCGGGCGTCCGGCGCGCTGTGCCCTCGCTGCGGGCTCGCGCCTCAGCCGGTAGTTTCGGGGTAGCCGGATGCCCGCGGCCGGGAGCGGTTCTCGACCGGGCCGGCCGCTGGGATGGGAGGTCGCGTGGGTATAGAACCGGACACCAAGGACTGGACCTGGGTGGTGCAGCGCCGTTGCCCGGAGTGCGGGTTGGATGCCGCTGCGGTGCCGGCCGAGCAGATCGCCGAGGAGATCCGCTCCAATGCCGCCGAGTGGACACGGGTGCGCGGTCAGACCGAGCCGGAGTGGTGGTCCCGGCGCCCCGACCCCGGCACGTGGTCCCCGCTGGAGTACGCCGCCCACGTGCGGGACGTGCATCGGGTGTTCACCACCCGGTTGGAGGCGTTACTCACCGAGCACGATCCGCTGTGGCCGGATTGGGACCAGGATGCCGCCGCCGTGGAGGGCGAGTACGCCTCCGCCGACGTCGATGCGGTGCTCGAGGACCTGTCGGCGGCCGCCGACCATATCGCCGACCAGTACCGGGGACTCACCGCGCAGCAGTGGCAGCGCCCCGCCCGCCGCTCGGACGGGGCGAGTTTCACCGGGGCGACGATGGCGCGCTACCACTTGCACGACGTCGTCCATCACCTCGGTGACATCACCCGCCACCGCCACTAGCCCCGCCCGCCGGACCACCCCAGCCGGCTGACCGCGCGCTTCCACGCCGACATGCCCGACCGCGGCGGGCTATGCCTGTGACCGAGGTGCGCGGGCGCCGGGGTCATCGCCCACGTCCAGGTCGTGGTCGTAGGCGTCGTGGCCGAGCCGTGCGGCCTCCAGTCGCTGCACCCGTCCGGACATCGCCACGGCCACCAGGGAGAGCGTGGCCAGCACCACCATGTAGATGGCGATCGGCACCCAGGAGTTGTCGAACTGGTGCAGCAGCCAGGTGGCGATCAGCGGCGCGGTACCGCCGGCCACCGCGGCCCCGATCTGATAGCCGAGGGTGACGCCGGTGTAGCGCACCCGGGTGGAGAAGATCTCTGAGGTCAGCGTGCCCAGCGTGGCGGTGACCGGGGGCCACACGATGCCCAGGCCGATGATCACCGCGGCGTACACGGCCCAGTTCATCCCGATGTCCAGGAGCATGAAGAACGGGGCGGAGAACAGCCCGATGAGCACGGTGCCGGTCAGGTACACCTTCGGCCGGCCGAGCCGGTCGGAGACCTTACCCATCAGCGGGATCATGATGGTGCTGACCAGCGCACCGGCGCTGACGGCGTTGAGCACGGTGGACTGCTCGAAGTCCAGCGCCCCGGTGGCGTAGCTGAGCACGAACGTGGCGAAGATGTAGAACGGGCCGGTCTCCACCACCTTGGCGCCGATCGCCACCAGCACCGAGCGCCAGTGGTCACGCAGGGTGTCGGCGATCGGCAACTTGGCCACCTGGCCGGCCTCCTGTGCCTTGCGGAACGCCGGGGTCTCCGCCAGGCCCGCCCGGATCCACAGGCCCACGAACACCAGCACGATGCTGAAGATGAACGGCAGGCGCCATCCCCAGGCCTCGAACTGCGCCGTCGGCAACTGGGAGACCAGCCCGAAGGCGAGCGTGGACAGCAACATGCCGATGGTGATGCCCATCTGCGGCACGGACCCGAAGAACCCGCGGCGGTGGCGCGGGGCGTACTCGTAGGCGAGCAGCAGCGCCCCGCCCCATTCCCCGCCGATCGCCAGGCCCTGCACGATCCGGCAGAAGATCAACAGGATCGGCGCCAGCACGCCCACCGACTCGTAGTTCGGGAGCAGCCCGATCGCCACCGTGGCCCCACCCATGAGGGACAGGGTGATCACCAGAGTCTTCTTGCGCCCGATCCTGTCCCCGATGTGGGAGAAGATGACGCCGCCGAAGGGGCGGATGAAGAACGTCAGTGACAGCGACAGGTAGGACAGCATCAACGAGATCAGCGGATCGTCGGTGGGGAAGAACTGGGTGTCGAAGATGATCGCCGCGGCCGCCGCATACAGGAAGAAGTCGAACCACTCGATCGAACTCCCGCTCAACGAGCCGATGAGCACGCGCCGGTTGGTCGCGCTCCGCCCCACTTCCGAGGCCTGCCCCTGAGACATCCATCCCTCCGAATCGCGTCTGTTGGCGAACGCCCGTCGTCGCGCCGCGATCAGCGTAACGGCGGATCAGGGTGCCCGCGCGCGGGGGCGGCGGGGCGCGGGGGGCCCAGCCGGGTAGTGCACGGGCCCCACGAGCACCGCACCGGGGGGCGCACGCGGGGCCGCGGGAGTTCGCGCCTCAGGCGGGTCGGGTGATCTGCTCCAGCAGTTCCAGCACGTGCTGGTAGGGGCGGGCGGTGGCCCGGCTCATGCCCATCTCACAGGTGCGGTTGGCCGAGACGTAGGCATCGAACCGGCCGTGGCGAGCCTCGAGCCGGGCGATCTCCTCGGCTTGCGGGGCGGTGGCCGAGGCGGTCAGTTCCGGGTGCAGCATCCCCCGGTCCCCGGCGAACCCGCAGCACCCCCAGTGCACCGGCACGGTGACCTGCCGGGCGGCGGCCCGGGCGAGGGCCAGCAGATCATCGGTGACGCCCAGGTGGGTGGTGGCGCACGTGGGGTGCACCGCGATCCGCTCCAACCGGCGCCCCGGGTCGATCATCAGCCCGGGTAGCACCCGGGTGCGCACGAAGGTGAGCGCATCCATGGTGGTCATCTCCGGGACGGCCTCAGCCAGGCCGTGGGTGCAGGAAGCGGCGTCGGTGACCACCGGGATCTGGCCGGCGCCGCTGGCGGCCGTCAGCACCTCGCGCACCCGGTCGGCCATCGCCCGCGCGCCGCCGGTCAGACCCTTGGAGGACCAGGGCACGGTGCAGCACAGGGAGTCGATCCGTTCGGGGATCAACACCCGCACGCCGGCCCGCGCGCACAGGTCCAGGAACGCCTGGGCGGCGCCGGGTGAGTCCGAGCCGAACATCGCCCCGGTGCAGGAGGGAAAGAGGACGACGTCGACGCCTCCGTCCGTAACCCCCTCACCTTCGGCGGGGGTCGGGTCGACCGGCGGGTGGGGAGTCACCGTGGACCCGCGGGGGCCCTGGCCTGCGGGGCGGCCGGGCCGCAGGTTGCTGCGTCTGGCACCGGGTCCGGGCAGGTCGGGGCCCACTTCGGGGACGAGGTCGTGCGGTGCCACCGTCCGCACCGCCCGGGTGGTGGCGCTCAGCACGCTGCCGGGGACCACCGAGGCAACACCGAGCCCGGCACGGATGGCGGTGGTGGCCCCGGCCCAGTGCCCGGCCAACCGTTCGCCCGCCTTGTGCACCGGCGCCGGCGCGCCCTGCCCGCGGAACTGCTTCATCACCGCCCCGGTGTCGATGCCCACCGGGCAGGCGGTCACGCACATCGAGTCCCCGGCGCAGGTCTGCACCGCCTCATAGGTGAAGGCCTTCTCCAGCTCCGCCCGCCGCTGCGGATCGGCCACCGCCATCTCCCGCATCAACACGATCCGTTGCCGGGGCGTGGTGGTCACCGCCCGGGAGGGGCACACCGGTTCGCAGAACCCGCACTCCACGCACGCATCCACCTGGGCGTGGGCCGGCGGCATGGTCTTCAGGTGCTTCAAGTGCGCCTGGGGGTCGTCGTCGAGGATCACCCCGGGGGCGAGCACCCCGTGGGGATCGCACAGCGCCTTGACCTGGCGCATCACCGCATACAGTTCCGGGCCGAACTGGCGCTCCACGTAGGCGGACATGATCCGCCCGGTGCCGTGCTCGGCCTTCAGCGTGCCACCGGCGCCCAGGATGAGGTCCACCATGTCCTCGGTGAACGCCGCGTAGGTGGCCACCTCCCCGGCGTCGTCCAGCCGGGGGTTGATCATGAAGTGCAGGTTCGCATCGCGGGCGTGACCGAAGATCACCGCATCGTCATATCCGTGCCGTTGGAACAGCCGCTCCAGCTGGCGCACGGTGCCGGTCAGTTCCTGCGGGGGCACGGCCACGTCCTCCAGCAGGTTCGTGGTGCCCGGCGGGCGGGCGCCGGCCACCGCCGGGTACAGCCCCTTGCGCACCGCCCACATCGCCGCCCGCGCCAGGGCGTCCTGGCTGAGCTCGGCCGGCGCGGACAGCGGCAGGCCCGCCAACGCCTGCAACAGGTCCTGGCTCTGGTCGGCCAGTTCCTCGGCCTGCTCGGCCTGCAGTTCTACCAATAGCGCGGTGTGATCGTGCACCTGCACCGCGCGCATGCTCTCCGGGGCAGAGGGCAGCCGCTGGGCAACCCGTAACGCCCGGGCGTCCATCAGTTCCGCCGCGCGGGCACCGGCACCCAGGATCTGCGGCAGCGCGCCGGTGGCCTGATCGATGTCGTCGAACACCAGCAACGAGGTGGCCACCTGCGGGTAGGCCGGAACGGTACGCAGCACCACCGAGGCCAGGAACGCCAGGGTCCCCTCCGACCCGACGATCAGGTGCGCCAGGATCTGCGCCGGCTCCTGGTGGTCCAGGAACGCGTTCAGCGCATACCCCATGGTGTTCTTCATGGAGAACTGGTGCTCCACGATCCTGCGCAATCGCTCATCGGAGCGGATCTGGTCGCGGATCCGGCCCAACGCGGCGTGTAGGTCCGGTTCCCGCTCCCGCAGCAGGGCATCGGCGCCCGCCGCGCTGGTGTCGATCGTGGTGCCCGAGGGCAACACGAACACCGCCGATTCCATCGTGTGATAGGCCGTCGCGGCCGAGCCGCTGGTCATCCCCGAGGAATTGTTCGCCACCACCCCGCCGATGGTGCACGCGATCTCACTGGCCGGGTCCGGGCCCAGCCGGCGACCGTAGGGCCGCAGCGCCGCGTTCACCCGTTGCAGCAGCACGCCGGGTTCACACCGCACCCGCGCGCCGTCGTCGAGCACCTCGAAGCGGTTGAAGTGCCGGCGGATATCGACCAGCAGTCCGGCGCCCACACCTTGACCGGACAGGCTGGTCCCTCCCGCGCGGAACGTCACCGGCACCCGCGCCTGGTGGGCCCGGACCAAGGCAGCGGTCATCTCACCCAGCGTGCGCGGGGTGACCACCGCCTCCGGGGTGAGCAGATAGTGAGAGGCGTCGTGGGCCATCGCCGTGCGGGTCGAGGTCTCCGTCGACCACGCCTCCGGGGCGACAACGTTGCGCACCTGGGCCAGCGCATCCTCGGTGATAGTCATCATCACGAACTCTACGCCGCTGACGAAGGATCAACAGCCAGGTGGCACGCTCGTTTCTGCCACTGGAACGCATGGGTGACGGGCGGCTCCTGGTTGCGGGCACTGGGATGATGGGGGCAAGCCACGCCGTGCCGGTGGGTACCGCCAGGACCTCACGAGCCGGTACCTTCACCCCACGTCCGCAACGGAGGCAGCACGATGACCACGCCCTATGGATCCAACCCGTCCCCCGACGATTCCGGCCAGCAACCCGGCCTTGGTCAGCAACCGGGCCAGCAACCGGGCCATGGTCAGCAACCCGACTACGGCCAACAACCC
>CALKWS010000311.1 GCA_938004115.1 uncultured Ruaniaceae bacterium | reverse complement strand
TCGACCGGGTCGAAGGTCCACACCGTGTGGTGCCCGGCCATCGCGATCACCACGGTGCCCGAGCCCGGTCCGGTTGCGCCGGGCACCCAGGTCACGTCCCAGGGGGAGGAGAGTTTGATCCGGCGGGCCGGGCCGTAGTCCTCGGAGGCCGGGGCGGGATCATCTGGGTCCGGGAGCACGTTGTCCGGGGCACCGAGCATGAACTGCTCACCCGTACCGGCCAGGGTGGTCACCGCACCGGTGGCCAGGTCCACGCCCCGCAGCAGGTGGTTGACGGTGTCGGCCACCACCACCTCGTACCCCGCCTTGGCGGCTACCTCCTCCGGGAGCAGGCACAGCCCGTTGGGTTCGCTGAACCGCGCTTCCGCGGAAGCGCCGTCTGTCCACCCGCGCTCGCCGGAGCCGATGAACCGCACCGGCGTCTCGCCGTCGGGCTCCATCTCCACCAGCCGGTGGTGCCCGGCGTCGGCGATCAGCAGGTTCCCGCTCGGCAGGCGGATCGCCTTGGCGGGGAACTTCAGCAACTCGGTGCTCGGTTCGGGCGGCACGTACGGCCCCTCGCCCCGGTGCAGGGTGCCCTTGGCCTCGTGCTCGGCGATCAGGTTCTCGATCAGGGCAGTCAGGGTGGGGGCGTGCCCCTCCCCGGCGAGGTGGGAGACGATGTACCCCTCCGGGTCGATCAGCACCAGCGTGGGCCAGGCGCGGGCGGTGTAGGCCTTCCAGGTGCCCAGTTCCGGGTCGTCGAGCACCGGGTGGGTGACGTCGTAGCGTTCGATCGCGGCGGCCAGCGCATCCGGGTCGGCCTCGTGGGCGAATTTCGGCGAATGCACCCCGACCGTCACCAGGACGTCGGCGAAGCGCTCCTCCAGGTCGCGCAGTTCATCGATGACGTGCAGGCAGTTGATGCAGCAGAAGGTCCAGAAGTCGAGCAACACGATCTTGCCGCGCAGCGCGGGCAGCGACAGGTCCTTGCCGCCGGTGTTGAGCCAGGCGCGTCCGGTGAGTGCGGAGGCGCGGACCTTCGGCAGACGTTCGGGCTGGGCGGAGAGGGTCATGGGTCCAGTTTCGCCGACGCGGACCCGGTTGGCCCAAACCCCGGGGAGGACGGCATCGAACCTGGCGTCCGCATAACCGGCGCTTGGTACGATCATGGTGCAGGTATCACCGGGGGAAAGTCGATGATGATGGTGAGTTTTCTGGGCTGCGCTGCGTGCCCTGAGTATGCATCCGTGCCCATGGTGGCGCGGGAGCGGGCGGCGTGAAAGCGAATGGCGTGAGCGGCGCGCCACCGGGCGGTCGCGTCCGTGTCTACTTGCTCGGGCCGATGCGAGTCCGCGCGGGCGCCGGAGAGTTCCGGATTCGAGGCACCAAGCAGCGGATCCTGCTGGCCCACCTGGTGCTCAGTGGCGGCCGGCCGGTGTCTGTGGACACGCTGATCAACGACCTGTGGGATGCGGACCCGCCACGGAACGCGACCCACGCGCTGCAGGCGCACGCCTCTCGGCTGCGCTCCACCCTGGCGGTGCAGATCGAGCACATCGAGGAAGCCGGGTACCGCCTACCGGGCGACCAGTACGACACCGACATCCAGCAGTTCACCGACCTCATCACCAGTGGGCGCGAACACCTGCACGAGGGGGACTGTGATGCGGCGATGAGCATGTTCGAACAGGCGCTGGACCTGTGGCACGGGGCCGCGCTGGGGGATCTGGCCGACGTCGAAGGCTTACGTCCCGTGGTGCAACATGTTCAGGAGTTGCGCCGCGCGGCAGAATCGGACCGGATCGAGGCCTACCTGTGCTGCGGCCGCGGCGCCGAGGTAATCGGCGACCTGCGCGGGACGCTGGAGCAGGACCCGCTGGACGAGCCCACCTGGCGCCAACTCATGCTCGCCCTGGATCAGGACGGGCGGCGCGGCGAGGCCCTGACCACTTATCACCGGGCGCGGGCGGTGTTCATCGAGGAACTGGGCACGGAACCCACCGAGGCGCTGGCCCGCACGCACCTGGCTTTGCTCGAGGCGGACGGCCAGAGCAGCACTGCTGCGCGGCCAGAGCATGCAGCACCCGGGAAGCAGCACCAGCGGCGCGCGACGGGCGAGGCGGGCCGGGCCGGTGAGGCGGTCGGCGGCGGCAGAGCGGAAGGACCGGGCCGGCCTCATGTGGGCCACCCTGCCGCCCTGGTGGGTCGTCGCCACGAGATCGGCCTGCTTGCCGGTGCCTGGGCCGGGACCGGCCTGCAGGTCGCGACGGTGAGCGGGCCACCGGGGATCGGCAAGTCCTGGCTCGCGGCCACGTTCGCCCAGCAGACCGCCGGCAACCCGGCCCATGTGCTCTCCGGTTACTGCCCGCGCGGGGTCACCACGTCCTACCAACCGTTCGCGGAGATGTTCCGTGCCTGGCGACGGCAGGACGAGGACAGCCACACGGTGATCCGCACCCTGACTCGCCACCACGGCGGCGGCCTCGCCCAGATCTTCCCGGAGTTCGCCGACCTCAACGGTGCCCAGGGGCCCGCGGCCGCCGACCAACGCACCGGAGCGGAGGACGACCGCTCGATGGAGGCGCTCGCCGCCTGGCTCGAGACCATCACCGCCGGGCGGCGGCGGGTGCGGCGGATCGACGACGTGCACTGGGCCGATGAACAGACGGTGCTGTTGGTGCGGCACCTGCTGCGCGCACCCCGCATGATCAACGCGCTGAT
>CALKWS010000310.1 GCA_938004115.1 uncultured Ruaniaceae bacterium | reverse complement strand
CCGACCAGCAGGTGTGCCGCGTCCTCGGTCAGCAGCAACGTCGGCTCCCCGCCGCGGGAGATGAGCATGGCCCCCGCCCCGTTGTCGACCAGGTCCCGGCCGGCCTCCTGCAACGCTTCGAGGGACTCGTCGGCCGCCCAGCCGGCATCGATGAGTTCCTCATGGCTCATCTTCAGCACGGTTGGCCCCTCGGCCGCCACGGCCTTCGCGATCTCACCGGACAGGTCGGCCACGATCGTCTTGTCCGCGCTGCGCAGATCCCGCACCAGCCGGGCGAAGAAGCCGGGAGGCATCACCCGTTCCGGCTCGGCACCGGTGATCACGACGACGTCGCACTCCAGCGCCTCGACCAGGACCGTGCCGTACAGGTCATCGAGTTCGTGGCGGGTCAGCGGCTCGGGCACCATGTGCGCCAGCGTGGTGCGGTCCCCGCTGCGGCGATCCTGGATGTAGGCGCCGTTGCCGGCGCTGTAGGAGACGGTGCGCAGCGTGAAGTGCTCGTCGGTCAGCATCCGTGCCAGGACCTCGCCGACCTCTCCGCCGAAGGGCCCGCACACGGTGACGTCGGCGCCCAGGGAATCGGCCATCCCCGCCACCCACAGACCCTGCCCACCCGGGTGCAGGTGGATGTCCGCAGACTCGGACGCCTCGTCCTCCCCGGGCTCCACCTCCACCATCAGCAAGGGGGTGGGGGTCAGGACGCACAACGTCGGGCGATGTGCGGTGGGCTGCTGCATGTGCCGAGCGTATGGCCGCACAGGACAAACCGCACCGGCTGGGGGCACACTGGATCAATGGAGGCGAACAACGTCAAGACCCGCGCGTCGGCGGGGCCGCCACCGGTGCGGATCCTGGAGGGACAGGCCGGGAACGCGGCCGCCGCCAAGGCGATGCGCGCGTACCTGGATGAACTCGCCGACCGGTTCCACACCGACGTGACGGACCCGGATCTGACTGCCCTGGCCGACCCCGATGAGGTCACCCCACCGCGGGGTGACTTCATGCTCATGCGCGAGGTGGGCAACGCCAACGTGATCGGATTCGGCGCGGTGCACGTGCTGCGCCCCGGGGTGGTGGAGATCAAGCGGATGTGGCTGCGTCCCGACGCCCGGGGCCGGGGGCTCGGGAAGTTCCTCCTGAAGTCCTTGGAGAACCGCGCCCGCGCGCTCGGCGCCGAACAGGTTCTCATGGGCGTCAACGAATCGCTGGTGGAGGCCTGTGGGCTGTATCGGGCCAGCGGCTACGAGCCGGTGGACCGGTTCGTCGACAACCCGCACGTCACCCACTTCTTCGGCAAACGCCTGACCTGAGCCGGCGCGACCGTCGACTCCCGGATCGGGACCGAAGTCCCGTGATTCCCGCCCCCGCGGCCAATACCGTCAAGGTGACGATCAAACAATGAAGGAGGACGGGATGGGACGGTTCGACAATAAGGTGGCCATCGTGACCGGGGGTGGCAGCGGGATCGGTGCGGCCACCGCCCGGCTGCTGGGCGAGGGCGGGGCGGCGGTCGTCGTCGCCGATATCCAGGAAGACACCGCCCGAGCGGTCGCCGAGGAGATCGGGGCCGCCGGTGGGAAGGCTACCGCTACGGCATGCGACGTGGCCAAGGATGAGGACGCGAAAGCGTTGGTTGACTTCACCAAGGACACCTACGGCGCGTTGCACCTCGCGTTCAACAACGCCGGGATCGCTGGCGATACCGTGCCGCTGGCGGAGTACGGCATACAGGCGTGGCACCGCGTGATAGACATCAACCTCAACGGCATCTTCTATGCCATGCGCCATCAGATCCCGGCGATGCTCGAGGCCGGGGGAGGGGCGATCCTCAACACCGCCTCGATCCTGGGGCTGGTCGGGGAGGCCGCGGCTCCGGCATACTCCGCCGCCAAGCATGGTGTGGTCGGGGTGAGCAAGGCGGCAGCGCTGGCGTACTCCTCCCAGGGAGTCCGGATCAACGTGCTGAATCCGGGGTACATCGAGACACCGCTCATCGGGTGGGCGGACAAGGCGGATCTGGTGCCGTTGCACCCGATCGGGCGGCTCGGACGACCCGAAGAGGTGGCCACGATGGCGGCGTTCCTGCTGTCGGATGAGGCGTCCTTCATCACCGGCTCCACCCACCTGGTGGACGGGGCGTACACCGCGCGCTGACCCTGGCGAGTAGCACGCGAGGAAGAATATTCGTCCAGAGTCCCGGTCCGGGACGCAAGATGTCCCGGGCCGGGACATGTCCGGGGGACGGGGTTTGCCGGGGGATATGCCCGGTATTGCCCGGGCTGAACAGATGGCTGCGACCCCGGCGTACGGTGCGCCCTGGAGTGCACAGCAACGCTCGGTAGGCTGGGTGATCATGACTGCTGACGCTGCTGCCACCGGCGCCGACGTGCGCGTGCGCTTCTGCCCCTCACCCACCGGCACCCCACACGTGGGGCTGATCCGGACCGCCCTGTTCAACTGGGCCTACGCCCGCCACCACGGCGGAACCTTCGTCTTCCGCATCGAGGACACCGATGCCAGCCGGGACAGCGAGGAGTCCTACGGCCAACTCCTCGACGCGCTGCGGTGGCTCGGCCTGGACTGGGACGAGGGCGTGGAGGTCGGCGGCCCGCACGGGCCCTACCGGCAGTCCGAACGCATGGACATCTACACCGACGTCATCCGCCAGTTGGTCGACTCCGGTCACGCCTATGAGTCGTTTTCCACCGCCGAGGAGATCGAGGAACGCCATCGGGCCGCCGGCCGGGACCCGAAGTTGGGTTACGACGGCTACGACCGCACGCTCACCGAGGAACAGAAGCAGGCTTACCGCGACGAGGGCCGCGCGGCGGTGCTGCGGCTGCGGATGCCCGATGAGGACATCGTGGTCCGGGACCTGATCCGCGGGGAGATCACCTTCGCCGCCGGTACCGTCCCGGACTTCGTGATCGTGCGCGGCAACGGCCAACCGCTGTACACCCTGGTCAACCCGGTCGACGATGCCCTGATGGGGATCACCCACGTGCTGCGTGGTGAGGACCTGCTGTCCTCCACTCCGCGGCAGGTGGCGTTGTGGCGGGCGTTGATCGACCTGGGTCTGGCCGACCAGGTGCCGAGTTTCGGCCATCTGCCCCTGGTGCGGGGAGAGGGCAACAAGAAACTCTCCAAGCGCGACCCCGAGTCCAACCTCTTCACCCACCGGGCCCGCGGCTTCATCCCCGAGGGGCTGCTGAACTACCTCGCACTGCTCGGCTGGGCGATCGCCCCGGACCGGGACATCTTCACCCGCGACGAACTCATCGCCGCCTTCGACATCGCCGACGTCAACCCCAACCCGGCGCGGTTCGATCTGAAGAAGGCGGAGGCGATCAACGCCGCGCACGTGCGGCTGCTGGGCCAGGAGGACCTGACTGCACGCATCGTGCCCTACCTGCACGAGGCCGAACTGGTCTCCGCCCCCGCGTGGGAGGATCTGACCGGACGGGAGCAGCACCTGCTCACCCAGGCGGTGCCACTGATCCAGGAACGGATGGTGCTACTGGGGGAGGCGCCGGGCATGCTCGGGTTCTTCTTCCGCAGCCACACCGACCTGGTGCGCGAGGAGGAGGCGATCAAGGCGCTGCGCCCCGAGGCGGGACAGGTGCTGGACACCGCGATCGACCTGCTGGACGGCACCGACGACTTCTCCGCCGACCACCTGCAGCAGGTGCTGCGAGAGGCGATCGTGGAGGGCATGGGCATCAAGCCGCGCTTCGCCTTCACCCCGCTGCGGGTCGCGGTCTCCGGACGCCGGGTGTCCCCACCGCTGTTCGAGTCCATGGAGATCCTCGGCAAGGACGAGACCATGGCGCG
>CALKWS010000309.1 GCA_938004115.1 uncultured Ruaniaceae bacterium | reverse complement strand
ACCGCGTGGGAATCGATCAGAACGGGATGAACGTGAAGGCTGGATTTAGCCGCCGGATGGCGGGCGTAGCCTCGATCGGCGCCATGGCTCTGGTATTGGCGGCCTGTGGCGGCGACAACGGCTCGGACAACGGGAACGGCGCGGACGGTAACGGCGGCGGCGAGGTCGAACTCTCCGGCAGCATCGCCGGCGCGGGCGCCAGCTCGCAGGAGAACGCCATGGTGGCCTGGCAGGCAGGTTTCACCGAGGCCACCGGCGTGGACGTCAACTACGACGCCGTGGGGTCGGGCACCGGCCGGGAGCAGTTCCTGAACGGCGCCACCCTGTTCGCAGGATCCGACGCGATGTTCTCCCAGGAGGAGATCGACGCCGGCGCGGAGCGCTGCTTCGGCGGTGAGGTCATCGAGTTGCCGCTGTACATCGCCCCGATCGCGGTGGTCTACAACCTGCCGAGCGTGGACGCCGAGCACATCAACCTCGACGCCGACACCATCGGCGCGATCTTCAACGGTGACATCACCAACTGGAACGACCCGGCGATCGCCGAGGCGAACCCGGACGTGGACCTGCCGGACCTGGACATCATCCCGGTGAACCGGTCCGACGACTCCGGAACCACCGAGAACTTCACCGACTACCTGGAGAAGGCCACTGACACCTGGCCGTACGAGGCGGACGGCACCTGGCCGATCGACGGCACCCAGTCCGGGGCCCAGACCCAGGGGCTGATCGACGTGGTGCAGGGCGCCGAAGGTGCCATCGGCTACGCCGACGCGTCCCGCGTGGGTGACCTGGGTACCGTGGCCGTGGGCGTGGGCGATGACTACGTGCCCTTCTCCCCGGAGGCGGCCGCCGCGATCGTGTCGGCCTCCCCGCCGGCGGAGACCGCGAACGAGTGGCGCCTGACGGTGGACCTGGCCCGCGACACCGAGGAGGCCGGGACCTACCCGATCGTGCAGATCGCGTACTCCAGCCTGTGCTCGGTGTACGACGACGAGCAGGATGCCGCGAACGTCGCCGCGTTCTTCGAGTACGTGGCCAGCGAGGAGGGGCAGGAGCGCGCCTCCCGCCCGGACGTGGCCGGTTCGGCGCCGATCTCCGATGAGATCCGCGAGCAGGTCAACGACATCCTCGACCAGATCTCCGTCGCCTGACTTAGACTCAAGCGGATCGGCGAGATCTTCCTCGACAGCGTCGGCGGGTTGGTGGACCGGGGGGCCACCAACCCGCTCACGCACGCCCACACCACACGCGCACACCCGGAGGCGCACTAGTGACCACCACCACGCCGATACGGCGCCGTCCCGACTCCGGCCTCCCCACCGGTCACGGCACCGGCCGGATCGGCAACCGGATCTTCGCAGGCATCTCCACCGGGGCCGGCGTGGTGATCCTGGTGATCCTGGCTGCCGTGGCCGCCTTCCTGCTGTGGCGTGCCTGGCCCGCGCTGATGGCCAGCCAGGAGGAACTGGACACCGTCAACATCATGCGCGGGCGCAGCCTGGCCGGCTACATCGCTCCGTTGCTGTTCGGCACGGTGCTGTCCTCGATCATCGCCCTGATCGTCGCCGTCCCGGTGAGCATCGGCATCGCCCTGTTCATCTCCCACTACGCCCCCCGCAAGCTCGCGCAGGGGCTGGGCTACATCGTCGACCTGCTCGCCGCGGTCCCCTCGATCATCTTCGGGTTGTGGGGGATCCAGTTCCTGCAGCCGGTGCTGCACCCGCTGTTCACCTGGCTCAGCGAGAACCTCGGATTCATCCCGTTGTTCGCCGACTACCAGGCCCCGGCACGCAACATCCTCACCGCCGGGCTGGTGCTGGCCGCGATGATCCTGCCGATCATCACCGCCACCATCCGCGAGGTGTTCCTGCAGACCCCGCGCTTGCACGAGGAGGCCTCGCTGGCGCTGGGCGCCACCCGGTGGGAGATGATCCGCCAGGCGGTGCTGCCGTTCGGCCGCTCCGGCATCATCTCCGCGGCGATGCTCGGGCTGGGCCGGGCGCTGGGGGAGACGATGGCGGTGCTGATGGTCATCTCCCCGGGGTTCCTGATCAACTTCTATCTGCTCCAACCCGGCCAGCACCAGTCGATCGCCGCGAACATCGCCAGCCAGTTCCCCGAAGCCTCCGGCCTCGGCGTCGATGTGCTGATCGCCTCCGGGTTGATGCTGTTCATCCTCACCTTCGGGGTGAACCTGCTAGCGCGCTGGGTCATCGCCCGGCGTGCCGAGTTCTCCGGAGCGAACTGACATGACCACCCTTGCTACCGCCTCCGCGAACCAGGTCCGACGGCTGCCCGGCTGGGCCCCGTGGGCGATCCTGGTCGGCTGCATGGCCCTGGCCGCCGGCATCCTCGCGCTCGGGCAGGGCCCCACCATCGCCGGCGTGCTGCTCATCGGCGCGCTGCTGTACGTCGTCGCGATCACCATCACCTCCCGCGCGGTGGAAGGCTCCCGCTACGCCAAGGACCGGCTGGCGACCACGCTGGTGACCGCCGCCTTCCTCATCGCGATGGTGCCGCTGGTGTCCCTGGTGGTCACCGTCGTGGTCAACGGCATCGGCGCGCTGTCGGCGGAGTTCTTCACCTCCGACATGGTCGGTGTCTTCGGGCAGGACCCGGGCGGCGGGATCTACCACGCCATCATCGGCACCCTGTACGTCGTGGGGATCGCCGCCCTGGTATCGATCCCGTTGGGGATCTTCACCGCGATCTACCTGGTGGAGTACGGCGGCGGACGGATCAAGCGGGGCATCACCGTGCTGGTGGACGTGATGACCGGGATCCCCTCGATCGTGGCCGGGCTGTTCGCCTACTCCCTGTTCCTGCTCATCTTCGGGCCCGCCTACCGCTCGGCGCTGGTGGGCGGGGTGGCCCTGGCGGTGCTGATGACCCCGGTGGTGGTGCGGTCGGTGGAGGAGATGCTGCGCCTGGTGCCCAACGAGTTGCGCGAGGCCTCCTACGCCCTGGGGGTGCCCAAGTGGCTCACCATCCTCAAGGTGGTGCTGCGCACCTCGATCGCGGGTATCACCACCGGCGTGATGATCGCGATCGCCCGGGTGACCGGGGAGACCGCCCCCCTGCTGATCACCGTGGGGCTGGCGAACAACGTCAACTACGACGCCTTCGACGGCCGCATCGCCACCCTGCCGGTGTTCGTCTACCGCCAGTACTCCCAGGGCGGGGCGAGCGTGGACCGCGCCTGGGCGGCGGCGCTGACCCTGATCGTCATCGTGATGGCGCTGAACCTCATCGCCCGGCTGGTGAGCCGCTACTTCTCGCCCAGGGGGATGCGATGAGGGCTCACCTGCGCGCACAATCGTTGTTGTCTACCGAGGTATGAACCATGTCCAAACGCATCGATATCAGTGACCTGAACGTCTTCTACGGCGATTTCAAAGCCGTCGAGGACGTCACCATGGCCATCGAGGCCCGCTCGGTCACCGCGCTGATCGGGCCCTCCGGGTGCGGGAAGTCCACGTTCCTGCGCACCCTGAACCGGATGCACGAGGTGATCCCGGGCGCCTACGTCACCGGGAAGGCCGTGATGGACGGCCACGACCTGTACGGCCCGGGTGTGGACCCGGTGGTGGTGCGCCGGCAGGTGGGCATGGTGTTCCAGCGCCCCAACCCGTTTCCCACGATGTCGATCTACGACAACGTCCTGGCCGGGGTGAAACTGAACAATCGCCGGATGAAGAAGGCCGACGCCGATGACCTGGTGGAATCCTCCCTCACCGGGGCGAACCTGTGGAAGGAGGTCAAGGACCGCCTGGACCAGCCCGGCTCGTCCCTGTCCGGTGGGCAGCAGCAGCGGCTGTGCATCGCCCGAGCGATCGCGGTGCGCCCGGACGTGTTGCTAATGGACGAACCCTGTTCGGCGCTGGACCCGATCTCCACCCTGGCGATCGAGGAGCTCATCCACCAGTTGAAGCAGGACTACACCATCGTCATCGTCACGCACAACATGCAGCAGGCGGCGCGGGTGTCCGACCGCACCGGGTTCTTCAACATCGCCGGCACCGGCAAGCCCGGACGCCTGATCGAGATGGACGACACCGCCACGATGTTCTCCTCCCCGTCGGTGCAGGCGACCGAGGACTACATCTCCGGCCGCTTCGGCTGAGCCGGCACCGACCGTCCTGGCCGTGGTCGCGGCCTAGG
>CALKWS010000308.1 GCA_938004115.1 uncultured Ruaniaceae bacterium | reverse complement strand
ACGACGCCCCTGAGCACGCGGCGCCGAGCACGAAGGCCGCCAGGACCGCCGCCAGAGTGAGTTCCAGATCGACCTGAGGAACCACAGCGGCGAGCACCAGGGCCAGGAGCACAGTACCGACGACGATCGCAATGCTGAGGACCATGTCCACCTCCCACGACAGGCGGGCGCGGTACATCCGCAGGAGGTCGAAGCACAGGACCGGGACCGGGCTGACTAGCACCAGCACCAGACCCCCGTGGGCGATCCCCAAACCACCCGAGTCCGAAGCGAACGGTCCCGCCACCGCCAAGGCGCCGAAGACCACAGCGACGGTGGCCAGCGCCCTCAGAACGATGTCGAGCCACGGCAGGGCTCGATCGGCCTGGATCCATCCCGAAGCGAAGGCGGCCACATCCGGGCCCACCACCTCTGCGACATCACGCCCATCCGCAGCCGCCTCACACAGATGGATGCGCAACTCGGACAACCGGTCCTGGCGCTCCACCCGGGGAACACCACTTCTCCGCCAGAACCGGTTGATCTGCCCCAGGATGCCCTCGATCACCCGGTCGGCGCCCGGGCTACTCGGATTCGCCCCGTTCAATTCAATCCCCCTTCGACTGCCTGACACTGTTCAGCACGGCATCCACACCGGAAGAAACCTGCCGCCACACGCCCGTGGCGTGGGTAAGTTCCATCCGACCCGCCGCAGTGATCGTGTAATACCGCCGACGCGGTCCACTGACCGACGGGGCGAGATAACTGTCCAAATAGCCCCGGTGCTCCAGGCGCGCGAGAAGAGGATAGATCGTGCCATCTCGCACAAATCCCAAACCCGCCTCCCGCATCCCCGCGGCGATCTCATACCCGTACCGATCATCCTGGGCGATCAGCGCCAACAGGCACGCATCGAGAATGCCACGCAACAACCGCGAACTTCGATCACCTGACCCATCCGGCGGTTGCCTCATCACACTACCTTGTACCACATGAGTCATGTCCTGCAAGTGTTCGGCCAACCGGCATAGGCGCCTCCGTGGCGTTCACTCAGTGCACCTAGTCCTGCAGCGTTTTACGTGATCGACCACATCGTCAATGCATCGGGACTGCGCACCAGGACGCGGCGCCCGTGCGCCTGCACAGCCATGACCGGCGCGCTCGATATAGGGCCGGCCGAGGGGACCTCGAAGACCCGGTCCCCGGTTCCCACATCGATGCCGATGGCTTCCTGACCGTCAGACGACGACTGAAAGGTCAGGAGCGTGCGCCCGTCACTGAGGACCCGCCCAGACCTCAGTTCTACCGGCTCTGTCCAAAGGCGAGCCCCGCTGGCTTCGTCCCGCGCAACCGCCTGAGACCCCTCCCGGAAGAGGACCAACCCATCCACTCGTCCGATCGGGGTCACCTCCCGGGCACGGTCGATCTCCCACCGAAGCGCATCGGTGCGTTGGGAACGGGCTTGGATGGTCCGGTCGTCGATCTGGAGCAGCGTCTCCGACGTGGGATCGTCGTCGATGCCGAGGAACGCGCCCGTCGGCTGGGACGGGCTGGGGGTGCCGTCCACTGCGCTGAGATAGGTGCGCTCCTCGGCATGCGAATCGAAGAGCACCCATGGACTCGTCGACGAGTTCAGTATGCGTCCCGCGACTCCATCGGGGCCCGGCGCCACGGAGCCGTCGTCCGCGAGGTGGACTGCCGAGAGCACCCCGGTGAGATTGCTGTCCGCGATCATCACCAGGATGCGTTCTCCGGCGGTCGCGAGCATGACCGCTCGTTGCCCCGCAGAGGTGGCGGCAGAACCGAGCGCTCGCCCCCAAACCAAAGCCCCATCACCATCCAGACGCTGGAGCACGAACCGATCCTGAGCCTGCCGCACCGCCACGATGTCATCGTCATACGTGACGGCAGCAATCAGGCCTGGACTAGCGGTGCGGGAGACCTCACCCCGAACAGCATCCAGACGGAGCAACTCTGCGGCCTCGCCGGATCCGCTGGCGCAAAGCACGTCGCCGTCGGGTTCGTTCTGCTCGCAGTGCAGGTCATCGCCCTCGATGCGCCAGAGTTCCTCGCCGGTGTCTACCCCCATGGCCCGTACATAGGAGGCATGCGTCAGCACCACTGCTTCGTCCCCTACCCACGCACGGCTCGGTGCCTCGTCCGGAGCCACCTGCGCCGACCATTGGTAGGACGGGGTCGCGATCTGTTCGACCATGCCCACCTGCCACGGCGAACTCGGGCGCTCTACGATGATGACTCCCAGAAGCACCAGCACCACCGCGAGAGCGAGCCACGGAACGGGGCCGCGGGTGAATTGGGGCGCGGAACGGCGGGAAGCAGAACTTGACGCCGGAACTGTGTCCGCCTGGGTTATCTCCAGGTCGAACTCTTCCACGCCTTTCCGCATCTACACACCTCATCAAACTTCCTGCTGTTCGTCCGCCAATTCCTTTCCCAGCACAGGGAAGTGCGGACAAGGAATGACCAGTATCGTCAGATCCACCGAGTACGGACTCGGTGGACGCACCGACTACGTCAAAGATCGCAACCCTCTGCGAGGTTCGGACGCCAATGGTTGACGTAGGTTGACGGCGACCCGGAACCCAAACCCGAACGCGGCCCGCAGCCACCGCGAGGCGGTCCGCGAGGACAGGAGGACGATCCGTGCGAATTCCCACCGTCGCGGCCACGATCATGACCTGCCTGCTGCTCTCCGGGTGCGGCCCGGGCTCCCAGGCCGCCGCCAGTTCAGTGGAGATCGGCGCGGCGATGACGTGCGAAACGGGATCCCATCCCGAGTGCATCG
>CALKWS010000307.1 GCA_938004115.1 uncultured Ruaniaceae bacterium | reverse complement strand
TCATCCCGTCACAGGCGTACAGGATCGGCTGGTACTGGGTGATGTCGTAGTCCAGCGTGGCCATCTGGTGGAAGTCGATCGGGCGGATGTCGGCGCCCCGGAACTCCTCGATCTCCCCGTAGGAGGACAGCAGGCCGGCTCCGTAGCAGCGCAACTCCCCGTCCTCGTACATCACCCCGAACTCGATGGTGAACCAGAACACGTCCGCCACGTACTGCAGCCCCTCCTCGGTCTCGCACCGGCGGGCGGCCTCCCCGGCCAGGCGCTTGACCTCGGCGACCTGCGGTGAGGCGAGCAGGTTCCCGTGCCCGACCACCTCGTGGATGATGTCCGGCTCCGGGGTGTACAGCGGCTGGGAGGCGTGGCGCAGGTACTGGGTGGAGTGGAAGACCCGGTCCTCCAGGGAGCCGTAGAAGATGTCCAGCGGCACCAGCCCGGCGGCCGGGTGCAGCCGGAAGCCGGTCAGTGGTTCCAGTGCGTCGGAGACCTCGTCCAACTGTGGCACCCGCTCGGTGGGTAGTCCCAGGTCCTCCTTGGCCTCCAGGTACGCCCGGATCGCGAGCCGCTCGTGCTTGGGGGCCAGTTCGGCGCAGACCCGGCGCCAGACCTCGTTCTCCTCCTCGGTGTACTCGATCACCGGCACCGGCATCCCGGGCTCCCAGTTCAGGGAGGCGGCGGCGATCTCATTCCGGCGGCGGCGGTACTCGGGGTCGTTGACGCCGGGGTGGTTATCGGCCAGGTGCACCTGGACCCCGTCGGCGTCCTCGGTCACGGGCGCGTACAACTGTGCTTCTTCGAACATGTCCCGGTTCTACCCCGTTGTGAGCCATATCACCACAGGATCTTGCGTAAAGTGACGAAAGTGGACACTCGTGAACGTATTGACGACCTGGATCGACAGATCCTTGCATCGTTGCGTCGGGACGGTCGGCGTACGTTCACCGACCTGGGCCAGGAACTGGGGTTGTCCACCCCCACGGTAAAGCGCCGGGTGGACCGGTTGGAGGCGCGCGGGATCATCCGGGGCTATGCGGCCGTGGTGGACTCCACCGCCACCGGTCAGGGCATCGAGGCGATCGTGGAGGTGTACTGCGCCGAGCGCACCGCCCCCAGGGACGTGCTGGACGCGATCGAGCACCTGCCCGAGGTGCTCAGTGCGGTCACGGTCTCCGGGGACCCCGACGCGATCCTGCGGGTACAGGTGGACGACGTGCGGCACCTGGAGCGGATCGTGGAGAACCTGCGCCGCCAGCCCATGGTGGTGCGCACCCGCACGATGGTGATCCTGTCGGTGCTGGTGGACCGGCCCACCGGGCTGCATGGTTCCTGACCGGCCCACCGGGCTGAACCGTTCGTGCCCGGTGGCGCGACCCCGCTGCGCAGCGTGTGCGCGGCCCTGCACCACTTGCCGGCAGCGGCACCTGGTGGACCCGGCGGCATGACCGTGCCTGAATCCGTATGGTGGAACGGAGAGGTCCGATTATGGGGGCGGGACAAATCGGGTCGCGCCGGACCCTGCGAGCAGCGGAGATGGGAGCGGGATGAGGTCATCGGAGCAGGCCGGCACCGGCCGGGACGAGCAGGCCACGGCGCGCACGCCGGAGTCGGTGCGGCCGCACCTGCAGGAGATCCGCGCCCAACTTCATAGTGACCGGGAGGAGACGATCGCCCGGATCGCGGCCCTGGGTGAGAACGTGAGTTCCATCGTGGAGGCCGCGCGCTATACCGCCACCGATGACGAACACGACCCGGAGGGGTCCACCATCGCCTTCGAACGCTCCCAGGCAGACGCGCTGCGCTCCTCCGGCCACCAACAACTGGTCGAGATCGAGGCCGCCCTGGCCCGGATCGATGACGACGCCTACGGCGTGTGTGAGCGCTGCGGCCAACCGATCGCGCACGAGCGGTTGCTGGCCCGGCCAACGGCGCGCACCTGCATCACCTGCGCCACGCGGCGGTAGGGGCGCCTGCACCAAGCGCGCCGCTGTAGCGGTCGCAGTGCAAGTGGAACGGCGCGCGAGCAGGACGGCGCGGCGAGCCGGAAAATTGTGGACGCTCTCCGCGAGTGGGTTCACGTTGCTGCTGCCTCGAGCAGGACACCGAGGACAACCGCCTCACCAGGGCCTTTGCCGTGCAGCGGGCCCGCATCACGCTGGCGGTGCCACTCGCTGATCAACGAGGTATCAGCAGCGTGTGTGGCTTCCGTTTTCGCGGGCCCGCCATTTCGCTGTTCGCATCTCCGGCCGGATGAGCGCTACCCAAGGAGCACCCCCTTGCCCCAGTAGAAGGAGGGCGTGCTGTTCCAGAGGGCTTCGCCCACCACTCCGAGCCCGCCGGTGGCGATGCCAAGCCAGGCGACGATGCGCGGGAGGACAGCACTTGGCATCACCAAGGAGATGAGCAAGATTCCCAGTGCCGAAAGCACACTGACGATCGCCGGTGTGTTGTTCTCGGCGATGAATGATCGCCTGAGCCGCTGTCGCATAGACGTCACGCTCCCCGGGCGGGGCAGCGGAGTAACGGTCGCTGAGGTAGATCAGGGACAAAACACCCCTGCTGGTGGTCGGGATGGCGAGGATCAACGCCCAGGGGAGTCCGCCTACGATCGTCGCGATCAGGGCGAGGCTCCTGTCGAGCGGGGCCAGTGCCGCGAACAGCGCCACGAAGACGAGGACGGCAAAAAGTTTGGCAGTAGCCAGAGGATCTGCTCGACGGTGTAGCCGGTTGGGTCAAGTCCCGTGGGGTGGTGTAAGA
>CALKWS010000306.1 GCA_938004115.1 uncultured Ruaniaceae bacterium | reverse complement strand
CCGCCCAGGGCCCGAAGAACACCGCCCTGGCCGCCGAGATCGCCGACGGCTGGCTCCCGGCGTTCTTCTCCCCCCGGCTCAACGACGCCTACACCGAACTGCTCGAGGAGGGGTTCTCCCGCCGTTCGGACGACCTGAGTTCGGCTCAGGACTTCGAGGTGAGCGTCTCGGTGCCGCTCGCGATCGACGCCGACGCCGAAGCGGCCGCGGACCACGTGCGCCCGCACCTGGCCCTGTACATCGGCGGGATGGGGTCGGCGATCACCAACTTCCACCGCAACGCCATCGTGCGGATGGGGTACGAGGCGGAGTGCGATGAGGTACAGCGCCGTTACAGCGCCGGGGACAAGGCCGGAGCGGCCGCGGCGATCCCGCTAGAACTTGTGCAGGACGTGGCACTCGTGGGCACAGCCGAACAAGTGCGCGAGCAACTGACCACCTGGTCCGACACGGTGGCCACGACGCTGATCCTGCAGACAGACCTGCGCGCGGTGCCCCGCCTGCTGCCGCTGCTCAACCCGACCCCCGCCCCCGCCCCTTGACCTTCGCCGTCAAGCAGCCGCAGACCGCGACGCTGCTCAGGCGTCCTGCGGTGGGTCCAGTTGGGCTCGGGCCGCCTCGGCGTGCTCCGGGTTTCCCGTGAGTAGGGCGTACTTGCCGTAGTTGACCGGCCAGAAGGACATCAGTTCCCCGCAGTGGTCGGCCAGCCGGGGCCAGGTGCGGCCGCCTGCTTCGGCGTAGTGGCGCACGGTCACCTCGAAGACCTCTACCGGGGCGGTCATGTACTGGAAGGCGAGGTCGGTGGCCGGATCGCCGATCGCTGCGGTGGTCCAGTCCAGCACCCCGGTGATGTTCTGATCCGCATCGACCAGCACGTGAGCGTGGTACGGCTCGCCGTGGGTGAAGGTGGTCCACGTGGGCCAGTACGAGTCATCCTCCAGCCACGCCTCCCACCGCCGGCGCAGGTGCGCGGCGACCGGGAAGGCGGCGGCGACCTCGGCCAGGTCCCTGCGGCGCTGCTCGCGCACCTCCGCGATGCTCACCGGGGCCAGGCCGGCCCCTTGGAACGCATCCGCGGGGATGGCGTGCACGGCGGCGAGCAGCCTGCCGAGTTCGGCGGCGTAGACCGTGGAGGCCACGTCGACGTGGAACGTGGGGACCCCGGCGTCGATCGTCAAGGCCGGGGAGCCGGGAAGAAGTGGGTAGGCGATGAGGTCGTCCGCCACGTTCTGCCACTGAGGTACCGCCACGTCCTGAAGGTGCCGGCCGACCACCTCCAGCACCGCCGCCTCGGTGCGGATCGACTCGGCCATGTCATTCCGTCGCGGGATGCGCAGCACCCAATCCTGCCCGTCGGGGGTGGCGGCGTAGGCGACCAGATAGTCCAATCCGGCTTCGTTGAGCCGTACCGAGTCGGGCTGGATCGATAACCCGTGTTTGCCGGCGAGCGCGGTGATCTCCTCGGCTGAGCGGGGTACCGAAACGGTGGAGGTGGAAGGCATGAACGTCAGCCTTGCCGAGCGGCCGGCGAACGAGCAAGCACAATATGCGCCCAAGGGACGCCGCGGTGTGACGACTGCGCGTACGTGTCCCCCGGGCCGATCCCCCGGGCCAGGCGCGCGGGCCCTACGCGTCGTGGGTATCTGGCACGTCGAGGGCGCAGCGGAACCCGATGTGGGTGGTGGCCGAGTCCCGGTCCTGCGGCTGGCGGGCCGCCGGGCGGTAGCGCAGGCAGTACTCGCTCGTTCAAGAAGACCTCCCAGGCGCCCCTGCTTACCCAGTCATCTGGCCGGCTGGAACCACGTGGCAGGAGGACCCGCCCGCCGTTGGGCTTGAGGGCGGCCGAATTGTGGAGCCCGGTACATCCGTCAGCGGGGATGGCGGTTACCTCCAGCGAGACTACGTCGCGGAGATCCTCGGTCCGGCGGTGGCTGACGCGGCCGACCCGTGCACCGGGGAGACCGGCGAGATCGCCTTGTTCAACATCGGCAGCGACGTCGAAGTGGCGTGATCCCTTCCTGCGGGAACGGGTCCTCATCACAACACCGCGGGCGGTGGCGGCGCACTTCCCCTTGCGCCTCCACCGCCCGCAGCGGGTGGGTCGGACTGGCCGGACCGGCTCGAGGCAGCAGTCCGGCCAATCCGGGTCTTAGAAGTCCCAGTCCTCGTCCTCGGTCTCCTCCGCCTTGCCGATCACGTAGGAGGATCCGGAGCCGGAGAAGAAGTCGTGGTTCTCATCCGAGTTCGGGGACAGGGCCGCCAGGATCGCCGGGTTGACGTTGGTGATCTCGCTGGGGAACAGCGCGTCGTAGCCCAGGTTCATCAGCGTCTTGTTGGCGTTGTACCGCAGGAACGCCATCACGTCCTCGGTCAGCCCCAGCGGGTCGTACAGGTCGCGGGTGTAGGCCTCCTCGACGTCGAACAGTTCATCGAGCATCTGGTACGTGTAGTCCTTCAACTCGGCCTGCCGGGCCTGGGTCTCCCGCTCGTTGTTCTTCTGGAACTTGTACCCGATGTAGTACCCGTGGATCGCCTCATCGCGGATGATGAGGCGGATCAGGTCAGCGGTGTTGGTGAGTTTGGCCCGCGAGGACCAGTACATCGGGGCGTAGAACCCGGAGTAGAACAGGAACGACTCCAGCATCACCGAGGCGATCTTGCGTTTCTGCGGGTCGTCGCCCTCGTAGTGGGCCACGATGGTCTGCGCCTTCTGCTGCAGGTGCTGGTTCTCCACCGACCAGCGGAACGCCTCAT
>CALKWS010000305.1 GCA_938004115.1 uncultured Ruaniaceae bacterium | reverse complement strand
CCTGCGTAGGTAGTTCCCGCCCGATTCGCACGAAGCGTCACCGCACCGTGACCGGCAGGCCCGGCTGCGAACGCGCGCAAGCCCACCTGCGAGCACCCGCAGGCCTACCGGTGAGCGCCTCTCAGGCCCGACGGCGCGCGCCCCAGCCCGGCCAGGGCAGCACCTCACCCTCCAGGTGTGCACCTCACGCTTTGGCGCGCGCCTCACCCTCCGGTGCGCAGGTGCTGCACGTCCCCGGCCCGCACCGTGTGGTCGGTGCCGCCGCTACGGACCACCAGCCCGCCGTCGTCGGCCAATCCCACGGCCCTGCCGTGCAGCACCGCCCCACCGGGCTGGTCCACCCGCACCTGCCGGCCCAGGGACGCACACACGTCCGCGACCGGTACCACCACGTCGGTGCCGTCGTCGAACCCCGCCACGAGCCCGCCCAGGTCGGTGCTGATCGCCCGGGCCAGGGCATCCAGATCCTCCTCGAGTCGCACAGTGCCCACGCCGGCGGCCTCCAGGGTGCCCGCCCACGGCACGGGCAGTTGCTCGGCGACCACGTTCAGGCCGATGCCCACCACGGCGCCGCGCCCGCTGGGCAACACCTCGGTGAGGATCCCGCCGAGCTTGCGCCAGTGTCCCCATCCGGCCACCTGCGGCCCCCCGGCCTGGTCGATCACGTCGTTGGGCCACTTCAGCCCGATCCGGGCGGGCTGGTCGGTTCGGTCGCGCAGTACGCGCACGACGGCGAGGCCGGCCAGCAGCGGCAGCCACCCCCACCTCTCCCGGGGTGCGTTGGGACGCAGCAGCACCGAGAACGTCAGGGCACGCACGTCGGCGGTGGCCCAGGTGCGCCCGGCCCGGCCCTTCCCGGCGGTCTGTTCCCGGGCGCGCAGCACCGACAGGTGGGGCCAGGCGTCCGGGTCGGCGGTGGCGGCCGCGACCAGGTCGGTGTTCGTGGAGCCGGCGCGGTCCACCACGTGGAAGGTGGGCATGGCACCACTGTGCCACCGGCGCCAGGTCTTTGTAGGAAGTCCACAACTGCGAGGTGGCGTCCATCACCGTGTCCGCATGGGTTTTGGCAGGTGCAGACAAGTACGCTAGCCCTCTGTGACCACCTCTGAGGACATCGACATCAGCACCACCGCCGGCAAACTCGCCGAACTGCGGCGCCGGCAGGCCGAGGGCCCGGAGGCGCTGGCCGCCGCGGCGGTGGAGAAGCAGGGCAAACGCGGCAAGAAGACCGCCCGCGAACGGATCGAGGCGCTGCTCGATGAGGGCAGTTTCGTGGAACTGGACGCCCTGGCCACCCACCGGTCGAACAACTTCGGGCTGGGCTCCAGGCGCATCCCCGGTGACGGGGTGGTGGTCGGGTACGGCACCATCGACGAGCGCCAGGTGTGCATCTACGCCCAGGACTTCACCGTGTTCGGCGGCAGCCTCGGGGAGGTGCACGGGGAGAAGATCACCAAGGTGATGGACCTGGCGCTGCGCACCGGGGTGCCGCTGATCGGGATCTCCGACGGCGGCGGGGCGCGCATCCAGGAAGGGGTGGCCGCGCTGACGCAGTTCGCCGAGATCTTCCGCCGCAACGTGGCCGCCTCCGGGGTGATCCCGCAGATCTCCCTCATCCTGGGGCCCAGTGCCGGCGGGGCGGTGTACTCCCCCGCGCTGACCGACTTCATCGTGATGGCCGATCAGACCTCCAACATGTTCATCACCGGCCCGGACGTGATCCGCGCGGTGACCGGGGAGGACGTGGGCTTCGAGGAGTTGGGCGGGGCCCAGACCCACAACGAACGCTCCGGGGTGGCCCACTACCTGGCCGCCGATGAGGACGACGCGTTCGACTTCGTCAAGGCGCTGCTGCACTACCTGCCGGCGAACAACCTGTCCGACCCCGAGACCTTCCCGGTGGAACCCGAACTCGAGGTGACCGGCGCCGACACCGAGTTGAACACCCTGGTCCCGGACTCCGACAACCAGCCCTATGACATGCACCGGGTGATCGAGGCGGTGCTGGATGAGGGGGAGTTCCTGGAGATCCAGCCGTTGTTCGCCCGGAACGCGATCGTGGGGTTCGGCCATGTGGAGGGCCACCCGGTGGGCATCGTGGCCAACCAGCCGGAGGCGATGGCGGGCACGCTGGACATCGACGCGGCGGAGAAGGCGGCCCGGTTCGTGCGCACCTGCGATGCGTTCAACATCCCGGTGCTCACCTTCGTGGACGTGCCGGGCTTCCTGCCGGGCACCGACCAGGAGTGGAACGGCATCATCCGCCGCGGTGCGAAGTTGATCTACGCCTACGCCGAGGCCACCGTGCCGCTGATCACCGTGATCACCCGCAAGGCCTACGGCGGGGCGTACATCGTGATGGGCTCCAAACAGCTCGGCGCGGACCTGAACCTGGCCTGGCCCACCGCCCAGATCGCGGTGATGGGCGCGTCCGGGGCGGTGAACATCCTGCAGCGCGGTGCGTTGAAGAAGGTGGCCGAGGAGGGCGGGGACGTGGAAGCCGAACGCGCCCGGCTGGTGGATGAGTACACCGAGGCGATCGTGAACCCCTGGGACGCGGCGCAACGCGGGTACGTGGACGCGGTGATCGAGCCGGCCGAGACCCGGTTGCAGATCGTGCGCGGGCTGCGGGCGCTGCGCACCAAGCGGGCGACCCTGCCCACCAAGAAGCACGGGAACATCCCGCTGTGAGTATCGAGGCGAGGAGGGACCTGAGCATGACCACCAACGGCACCAACCACGGTGGCAACTCCAACGGCGCCAACGGCACTAACGGCACTAACGGCGTCTACACCGCGGGCGGGGAGGTGCCCGCCGATGTGGTGCGGGTGCTGCGCGGGCAGCCGGATGAGGACGAACTGGCCGCGCTGGTGGCCGGGATCGTCGCCGCCCGCAGCGGCGCGCCCGAGGAGGTCGACGACGGTTCTCGCACCTCGTTGTGGACCAACCACGGCCACCGCCTCGGCCTGCCGCCCAGCGCCGCCCGGGCCGCGTGGCGCTGGAGCGCCCACGCCCCGCACTGAC
>CALKWS010000304.1 GCA_938004115.1 uncultured Ruaniaceae bacterium | reverse complement strand
ATCCGCCTGCCTCCGGGCACGTCGAAAATGCGGATCCCGTCGCCCAGGAACACCGGCGCCACGAACACCTGCAGTTCGTCGATGAGGTCGTGCTCGAGTGCCTGCCGGGCGATGTCGGCGCTGATGATCTGCACGTCCCGATCACCGGCGATCTCCCGGGCGCGGCGGATCGCCTCCACGATGTCGCAGTTCAGCGCGACGATGCCCGGATCATACTCGATCTCCTCCGGATGGTGGGTGAGGATGATTTCGGTTCCGGACCAGGCACCGCCGTATGCCTCGGAGGTCAATCCGTCCCGCTCGCCCTGCTGCGCCCTCGCCGCGTCGTAGCCCGCCCGGCCGGCGATGATCACCGCCACATCTGCGGCCATCTGTTCCACCGTGCCCTCTGCCAGCGGCTCCGCGGCGGACATCCAACTCATGTCATGATCCGGTCCGGCGATGAAGCCATCGATCGAACAGGTGAAACCCCAAGCGACCTTGCCCACGTCTGTTCCTCGTGTCGGTTCGTGCCGGCGCGGACCCTCCGCCCCTCTCGAGTCCTGTGCGCCGGCGGGTGGCCGGTTACCGGCGCAGGGCGTGCACCGCCTTACCGTGCGGGTTGGTCAATACCCGCGGGGCACCGTCGACGGCGAGCAGGAACAGGCCGTCGTCGTGTACCGGCTCCCAGATCCCGGGCAGCACAGCCTGGCCCTCGTTGCTGATCCAGTGGCCCGGCAGGTCCTGCACCGTGGCGATGAACCGTTCGCGGGACGGCGGGTCCAGGTAGGCCAGTACCGCGGTGTGGAACACCACCAACGTGGCGTCGGAGGGTGCCTGCGCCGCCAGGTCCGGCAACACCTCCACCAGGTCACCGGCCACGATCCTGGGCCGCTCCCGGCGCGCGATCCCCAGGGCCGCACGCAACCGGGCGCGACGTTCCTCCTGACCGGGCCAGACCAGGGTGTCCAACCACGCGCAGGCGTCCTCATCGGCGGCGTCGATCGGGTTCAGGTCGATCCCGGCACGCCAGGCCACCTGCGGCATCGCCGGGGCGGGCACCTGCGGGTCCAGGTGTGTCTGGATCACCACCGGCGAGGTGCCGGCCGGAGGATCAAGGTGCGTTCCGTCGTCGTACCGGTAGGAATAATGATCCGGCAGCAGGCACAGGCCCGCCGCCGCTCCCACCTCCAGCAGCGCCAGCGGTTGGGGCAACTCCGCCAGGAACGGCACCAGCGTCGCGCACCGAGCGGCCTCGTTCGTCTGGGTGGCGCGGGCCAGGATGGTCTGACGCACCTGCGGCCAATGCTGCAGCATCACGGTGCGGAAGGAGTCGTAGTCCTCCCCGGCCCCGTGCCACCGGGCGGCGGCGAACACCAGGTTCGGTTGCCGCTTGCCCCGCGGCACCTGCGCCAGCAGGTCCAGTACCGGCCCGTCGGAGGCCACCTGCTCGGCCCAGTCG
>CALKWS010000303.1 GCA_938004115.1 uncultured Ruaniaceae bacterium | reverse complement strand
TCGCCACCATGTACGTGCCCGCCTGGGGGCAGGAATGGAGTTACCCGATCGCCGCAGGGGTGGATTACGCCACGGTGCTGGACAACGGATTCGTGGGTCACTACACCGAGACCGCACTTCCGGGACAAGTGGGCAACTTTGGCCTGGCCGGGCACCGCCAGTCCTACGGGCGCCCTTTTCACGCCGTCGATGACCTGGAATCCGGGGATGAGATCATCGTGCGCACCGCGAACGCCTGGTACGTCTACCACGTGCGCGATCACGAGATCATCAAGCCCCATGAGGTGGACGTGCTCGCCCCGGTGCCCCGCCAGCCCGGGGTGCAGCCCACCGAGCGGATGATCACCCTCACCACCTGCCACCCGCTGTGGTCGATCGCCGAGCGGTACGTGGTGTACGGGGAACTGGACCACTGGGTGGACCCCGCGGATGGTCACCCCGAGGCGCTGGCGCCGATCGCGTCGGAGGTGCGGTGATGTACGGGTTGATCTGGCGGGCCCTGCCCGGACCGTTGCTGGTGCGGATCCTGCTGGCGCTGCTGCTGGTGGCCGGGGCGGTCGCGGCGTTGTTCCTCTGGGTGTTCCCGGCGATCGAGCCCTATATTCCGATCAACGAACAAACGGTGGGAGATATCGGATGAGCCGGATCCTGGTGGTGGACAACTATGACTCCTTCGTCTACACCATCGTGGGGTACCTGCAGGAACTCGCCGCCGAGGTCACGGTGCTGCGCAACGATGTCGCGGACCTGCGCGACCCCGCCGCGGTGGCGGCGTTCGACGGCGTGCTCATCTCCCCGGGGCCGGGGACCCCGGCCGACGCGGGCCTCAGTCCCGCGGTGCTGGCCATCTGCGCGGACCGGCGGATCCCGATGCTCGGGGTGTGCCTGGGTCACCAGATCCTCGCCGCGCACTACGGGGCCCCCGTCACCCACTGCCCGGAGTTGATGCACGGGAAGACCTCCGAGGTGTTCCATCAGGAGGCCGGGGTGTTCGGCGGTCTGCGCTCGCCGTTCACCGCCACCCGGTACCACTCGCTGGCCGTGCCGGAGCAGGATCTGCCGGCGGAACTGATGGTCACCGCCCGCACCGCAACCGGCATCGTCATGGGCCTGCAACACCGGGACCTGCCGTTGCACGGGGTGCAGTTCCACCCCGAGTCGGTGCTGACCGAGGGCGGCCACCGGCTGCTCGCGAACTGGTTGGCGATCACCGGCGACGACGGCGCGGTGGAGCGCAGCGCGGGTCTGGCGCCGTTGGTGCTGGACCCGGCCTGACGGGTGGGCGCCGGGCAGCCCGAAGAGCGGGTCAGGAACTCGCGGTGATCAGAGGATCTGATCGCCCGAGGTAAGTGCGTGGCGCGAGTGCTGCCCGCCCGCGGTTAGTTCTCGCCGGAGTTCCCGTCACCGTCGTCGCCGGAACCTCCGCCGCCGGAGCCTCCATCGCCGCCGCCGTCGTCCTCGTCGTCCTCGTCCTCATCGGGTTGGGTGGGCGTGGGCGCCGGCTCCACCGAGACGTAGATCGAGACGGTGGTGTTTTGCGCCACGATGCCGGTCTGGTCCTGACTGAGCACGATGCCCGGGGGGCCGGAGTCCTCCTGGTCGTGCACCCGCAGGCTCAGGCCGAGTTCCTGCTGGATGTACTCCTGGGCCTCCTCCAGCGTGGCGCCGCTGGTGTCCTCCAGTTCCACGTTCCCGGTGCCCAGGATCAGGGTGATCTCGGTGTCCGGGCTGACGGTCTCCCCGGCGGCCGGTTCGGTCCCGATCGCCTCGTCCGCCTCCGTGCGCGGCTCGTTCCGGGTCTCGGTGCGCACGTTCGCGAACCCGGCCTCCCCCAGCACCTCCCGGGCGCGGCTCTGGGACAACCCGGAGACGTCCGGGACCTCCACCGCATCCGGGCCGGTGGAGATGGTCACCGCGACAGTGGTCTGCCCCTCCTCCATCACCGTGCCGGTGTCGGGGTCCCAGGAGATCGCGATGCCCTCGTCGATCTCCTCGTGGGACTCGTAGGAGAAGTCCGGTTGCAGGCCCACCTCGTTGAGGGCCTCGGTGACCTCGTCCTCGGTCATGCCGGTCAGGTCCGGCACCACCACCTGCGGACCGGTGGAGATCACCACCTGCACGATGGTGCTCTGCTCCTCGGTCAACTCCAGCTCGGTGCCGGTGTCGGGGTCCCAGGAGATCGCGATGCCCTCGTCGATCTCCTCGTGGGACTCGTAGGAGAAGTCCGGTTGCAGCCCGACGGTACGCAGTTCCTCGGTGACCTGTTGTTCGTCCATGCCGGTCAGGTCCGGCACGGTGACGGTCTCGACGTCGTCGCCGCGGTCCCACACCAGCAGGGCGATCCCCACGGCGGTGAGCAGCCCGATGATCACCAGGATCCACACCAGCGCCTTGTTGGACTTCGGCTCCTCCTCCTCGGCGGCCTCCATGTCGTCCAGTGCGGGCGGTTCGGCTTCCGCGGGGGCCTGCCCCCCGGCGCCCAGCACCTGGGTAGGCTCTGCCGCCGCGGCAGCCGCAGCCGGGGCGGCCAGGGCACCGATCGCCGGTGCGGTGACCACCCCGTTGCGGGCCGCGGCCTCCAGGTCCGCCCGGAACTCCGCGGCGGTGGAGTACCGCTCGTCGCGATCCTTGGTCAGCGCCTTCATCACGATCCGGTCCAGCGCTTCGGGCACGTCCGGGGCGATCACCGATGGCGGCTGCGGGGCCTCGCTGACGTGCTGGTAGGCCACCGACACCGCCGAGTCGCCCTCGAACGGCGGCCGGCCGGTCAGCAACTCGTACAACAGGCAGCCGGTGGAGTACAGGTCCGACCTGGTGTCCACCACCTCACCGCGCGCCTGCTCCGGGGACAGGTACTGGGCGGTGCCGATCACCGCCTGGGTCTGGGTCATGGTCGCTGAGGCGTCGGCCATCGCGCGGGCGATGCCGAAGTCCATCACCTTCACGTCCCCGGTGGGGGTGAGCATCACGTTGCCCGGCTTGATGTCCCGGTGCACGATCGAGGCGTGGTGGGAGTACTCCAGCGCCGCGAGCACCCCGGTGGTGATCTCGATCGCCTCATCGATCGGTAGCGCCGAACCGTCCCGCAGCAGATCGCGCACGGTGTGGCCCTCGACGTACTCCATCACGATGAACGGCACCTGCGTCTCACTGCCGTCCGCCGCACGTACAATGTCGTCGCCGGTGTCGTACACCGAGACGATCGCCGGGTGGTTCAACGACGCCGCCGACTGTGCCTCGCGGCGGAACCGCGCCTGGAAGGAGGGGTCCCGGGCCAGGTCCGATCGCAGGATCTTGATCGCCACCGTCCGGCCCAGCCGGTTGTCCCGGCCGATGTGGACCTCGGCCATACCACCACGGCCGATGAGTCCCCCCACCTCGTAGCGCCCGGCGAGCACGCGCGGTACGTCGTCTACCACTGCCTATTCCTTCACTCTCGGGACTCTGGTGGCCAGCACAAGGGCAATCAGGAGCGGCACCGTCACAACTGCTACGGCGCTCGCCGGGACCAGCCTACCGACCGGGACCAGCGCCACGGCCGAGGTCAGCACGCTCAGCACCAAACCGACGGCAAGCATCGGCGTGCTAATGGCACCCGCCGATCCCGGGCGGCGCCGCCGGCCAAGGCGCTCGGCCCGTTCCGCCGCGCGCCGGCGGGCCCGACGGGTGGCCGGCAGCACGGTAGGGCGGGGCTTGGGGGAGCGAGCCGAACGGCGCCCGGATCCGGGGGCCCCGTCACCGCCGGCCGGCGCCGGGTCACCCTCGGTCGACTCAGCGGAGGTATCGGCATCGGTGGCGCGTGCCGGTGGACCGAACGCAGTGTCGCCGGCCCCGCCGGGCGCGGAGCCAGGTTCACCGTTTCTGCCCCCGGAGTGACTCTGCAGCGGCAACCAGCGCGGTTCGTCATCGGGGTCGTAGGTCTCGACGGTCCCGTCCATGCTGTCCTGGGTTGCGGCGGGCGGGGGTGCCCCGGCCGCTGACGCCGCCGGTGCGGGGCCCGGGCGGGGTGCCGCTAGCGCAGGCTGTGCGGGTGCGGCCGGGCCATCGGCCGGCCCCCCGTTCGGTGCGGGCTCCCGGCCGGACGGATCCTCCGTACTGCCCGACGCCGAGGACGCACCCGGGGCGGACGCGTCCTCGGTGCGGGTGCGGCGGGGGACGGCCGGTGCCCCGTGCGGCGGGGTGTCCACCGGTTCGACCGCGACGTGCAGG
>CALKWS010000302.1 GCA_938004115.1 uncultured Ruaniaceae bacterium | reverse complement strand
TAGAGGTAGAGCAGCGCGATCAGGGCACCGACCACCATCCCGCCCAGATGCGCCTGCCAGGAGATGTTCGGCACGGTGAAGGAGATCACCACGTTGATCGCGATGACGAACAGGATCTGGCGGTAGTCCCCGCCCACGCGCCGCAGCAACAGCGCCGCGGCGGCGAACAGTCCGAACACCGCCCCGGAGGCGCCCACGGTGCCCCAATGCCACGCCGAGTACGGGGTGAACACCAGCACCGCGACCGAGCCGCCCAGGGCCGCGATCAGGTAGAGCGCCAGGAACCGCCAGGCACCCAGGAACCTCTCCAGGAACGGTCCGGTGATCCACAGCGCGAACATGTTGAACGCCAGGTGCACCACCCCGGCGTGCAGGAACGCGGAGGTGAGCATCCGCCACGGCTCCACCGAGGCCGCGAGCGGGGAGAAGATGAACGCCTGCCGGGAGGCCCCGCCGTCGACGAAGTCCAACAGGAACATCGCCACACAGGCCCCGATGAGGGAGAGGGTCACATAGGGGCGGGAGCGGGCCCGGCCGCCCAGCCGCGTACGCTGCGGGCGGGCGGCACGGGCGGCCGCGGAGGCGCAGTCCACACAGTGCACGCCGACCGGGGCGGGACGCTGGCACGCCGGGCATGCCGGCCGTCCGCAACGCTGGCAGGTCACATAACTGACCTGGTCCGGGTGGCGCGGACACACCGGCGCGGTGGCCGGATCGCTCCCCGGCCCCGGCGGCGGTGCGGGTGGGTACGCCGTCATCCGCTCAGTCGATGATCTCGATGCTGTTGATCACCACGTCCTGTACCGGGCGGTCGTTGCGCGGGTCGGTGGACACCTTCTCGATGGAGTCCACCACGGCGCGGGACTGATCGTCCTTCACCCGCCCGAAGATGGTGTGCTTGCCCTGCAGCCACGGGGTGGGCACGGTGGTGATGAAGAACTGTGAACCGTTGGTGCCCCGGCCCATCTGGATGCCCGCGTTGGCCATCGCCAACAGGTACGGCTCGGTGAACGCCAGTTCGGGGTGGATCTCGTCGTCGAACTGGTATCCCGGCCCACCGGTGCCATTCCCCAGGGGGTCGCCGCCCTGGATCATGAAGTCGGGGATCACCCGGTGAAAGATCGTGCCGTCATACAGCGGCTGGTTCGTCTCCGATCCGGTCTCCGGGTGGGTCCAGGTGCGCGCACCGGTGGCCAACTCGGTGAAGTTCTTGACGGTCTTGGGCGCGTGGTTGGGCAGAAGTTCCACGGAAATGTCGCCGGCGGTAGTGTGCAGAATTGCTTCCATGGGTTCATCTTCGCATTGATGGGCCGAACCCGGCTCATGCTCATATGCAGAACGGCACCGCGGGTGCCACACTAGGACGCAAAGCACAGGTAGATCACGACCCGAACCCTCGCGCATTCGCGGGAAAGGAACTGGGGTAGCCCATGTCGCGAAAGACGAAGAAGATCGAGGCGGAGGCCCGCCAGTACGCCGGCGACGCCGGAAAGGCCGCACGGGAGCTGGCCGACCAGGGGAAGGAATGGGCCACGCCCAAGGTCGAGGCGGCGATCGACTGGGCCGCACCCCGGATGGAGAAGGCGTGGAAGGCCGGCGTCACCGCGACCGCGCCGAAGCTCGCCACCGCTGCCGGGAAGAGTCGTGACGCCGTCGACGTCGCGCATGACAAGCTCGTCGACGACGTGCTCCCCAAAGTCATCCTGGCGCTCGAGGATGCCGCCAAGGCGGCCAGGGCCGGCGCCGATGACGCCCAGTCCCGCGTGCACTCGGCAGTCGGAAAGGCGGAGAAGGCATTGAAGAAGCAGGAGAAGGCCGCCAGGGCCAAGGGCGGATCGAAGTGGGGCAGGACCCTGGGTTGGGTCCTGATCGGCAGCGCCGTGGCTGGTGCCGGGGTGCTGATCTGGCGGCGTACCCAGCCGGTCGACGACCCGTGGGCCGAGGAGTACTGGGATGACGCCGTGGCTCCGGCCGGGCAGCAACCGGACGTGGCCGAGACCGCCGCGCAGAAGGCGGAGGAACTCAAGGACACCGCCGCGGAATCCGCCAAGGAGGCCGCGGACAAGGTCGAGGACATCACCCAGGACGTGAAGGACGCCGTCAACGAGAAGAAGAACGACTGACCGCGCCCCCTCGTTCTCCGGGCCCCGTCGCCACCACCACGGTGCGGCGGGGCCCGTTGCGTATGCCTGACGCGCACCGGCGGTCCGCGATACTGTGGCGTCCCGCGGACGAAGGAGCCGGGCATGGCACTGCGCTGGTACAGCACCGTCATCGAATCCACCGACCACCAGGCGCTGGCCCGGTGGTGGGCCGAGGCGCTGCAGTGGGACCTCGTCTTCGCCACCGACGCCGAAGCGGCCGTGGCGCCGCCCTGGGGCAGGCAGTTCGCCGAGGACCTCCGCTTCGAACAGGTGCCGCCCGGATTGATGTTCGTTCCGGTGCCGCACGCCAAGGTCACCAAGAACCGCCTGCACCTGGACTTCGCCCCGCACTCGGCCACCGACCGGGACGCCGAGATCGGCCGGTTGCTCGACCTGGGTGCCACCCGGGTGGACGTGGGCCAACCCACCGACGCCACCTGGACCGTGCTGGCCGACCCGGAGGGTAACGAGTTCTGCGTGCTCTCCGCCCGGGACAGGTGAGGCGCACGGGATGGAACAATGGGGCCCGTGCCCACCTCTTCCACCCCGTCCGCCGCATCCGGCGTAGCGTCCCTGTCCGATCAGATCACCACCGTGCTCGGTGAGGCGATCGCCGCCGCCTACCCGGAGCAGGCCGGTGCCGATCCGGTGGTCCGTCCCAGCGACCACGCCGACCTGCAGGCCAATGCGGCCCTGGCACTGGCGAAGAAGGTCGGCGCACGCCCCCGCGAGGTGGCCACCTCGATCGAGGCGAACCTGCCTGCCGGTGAGCTGATCAGCCGGGTGGAGGTGTCCGGGCCCGGCTTCCTGAACCTGACGCTGTCCGATGAGGCACTGTGGCGCCAGGTCCGTGCCCGCGCGGCCGATGAGCGCCTGGGAGTACCCGCCACCGAGGCCGGCCGGCGCACGGTGATCGATTACTCCGCGCCGAACATCGCCAAGGAGATGCAGGTGCACCACCTGCGCTCGACCATCATCGGTGATGCCCTGGCCCGGGTACTGCGCTTCCTCGGCTCCGATGTGATCCCGCAGAACCACCTGGGCGACTGGGGGACCCAGTTCGGGATGCTGATCCAGTACATCGAGGAGCACCCCGAGGAGCACTGGCGCGAGCGCGACCTGCGGGCCGACGCGGGGGAGCAGGACTCCCCGGTCTCGGCGCTGGAACAGTTGTACAAGAAGGCCCGTGAGGTGTTCGACGCCGACCCGCAGTTCGCCGACCGGGCGCGGACCCGGGTGGTGGCCCTGCAGAGCGGCGACGCCCGGACGCTGAAACTGTGGCAGGAGATCGTCGCCGAGTCCCAACGCTCCTTCGATGCGGTGTACCAGCGCCTGGGCGTGGGGCTGGGGCCGGAGCACTCGATGGGCGAGTCGGCATACAACGACGTGCTCGAGGAGGTCGCCCGGGAACTGGCCGACGCCGGCATCGCGCAGGTGTCCGACGGCGCGCTGGTGGTGCAGTCCCAGGAGGTCACCGGCGCCGACGACAAGCCCGCGGTGCTCATGGTGCGCAAGTCCGACGGCGGGTACGGGTACGACACCACCGACCTGGCCACGATCCGGCACCGCATCCGCAACCTGGGCGCCGACCGGATCCTGTACGTGGTGGGCGCCGAGCAGGGACTGCACTTCCGGCTGATCTTCGAGGCCGCCCGGCGGGCCGGCTGGCTCACCGATGACGTCCGCGCCGAACATGTGCCGTTCGGCTCGGTACTGGGCCCCGACGGCAAGCGCTTCCGCACCCGGGCCGGCAAGACGGTGCGGTTGATGGACCTGTTGGACGACGCCGCTACCGCCGCCGCGGCCGTGGTGCGGGAGGGCGCCGAGGCCCGGGGCGAGCAGGTGGACGAGGCGTGGCTCGAACAGATCGCCGAACAGGCGGGGATCGGAGCGGTCAAGTACGCCGACCTGTCCAACTCCCGCGTCAAGGACTACGTCTTCGACGTGCAGCGGATGACGGCGTTCAACGGCAATACCGGGGTGTACCTGCAGTACGCCCACACCCGTCTGGCCTCCATCCTGCGCCGCGCCCGCAGCCAGGGCCTGACGGTCCCGGAGGCCGGTGCGGTGGAACTCGGGGAGCCGCTGGAACCGGCGGAGCGGGAACTCACGCTCCGCCTCGATGGCTTCGGGCAGTCCCTGATGGAGGTCGCGGCCGACCTGGAACCGCACCGTCTGGCCGGCTACCTGTACGACCTGGCGCGCGCCTTCACCGACTTCTACGAGGCCTGCCCGGTGTTGGGATCACAGGGCGCGGTGCGGGAACGGCGGCTGGTGCTGGTGGATCTGACCCGGCGCACGCTCGCCACCGGACTGGACCTGTTGGGCATCGCCGCCCCGGAACGGATGTAGGCCGGACGGCTCAGGGCCGGCAGGCGCACGGCGTCGGATCCGACGCCCGCGGCGGGGGTCAGGAGGCCACGGTGCCGTACCGCTGGACGGCCCGTGCCTTGGCCTTGGCCGCCTCGACCTCCCGGTTCTTCGGGGGCGCGGAGGTGGTCAGGTCCGCGAGCAGGTGTTCGGTGATGTGGGCGATGTCGTCCACCGCCCGGTTGAATGCCTCAGTGTTGGCCCTGGAGGGCTTGTTCATGCCCGCGACCTTCCGGACGTACTGCAACGCGGCCGCCCGGACCTCCTCCTGGGTGGCGTGCGGTTCGAAGTTGTGCAGGGTGCGGATGTTGCGACACATTTGTTAAGAATGTCACGTTCGCCGGGCGCCGCCAACCCCCGCGGACCCGCACGGATCCGGTGTTCGCACCGGCCCTCGCAGGTGTGCCCGCGGGCCTCCGGCCCGAGGACGAGCGGGGCGGCGGCACGTGCGGCAGTGGGGCCGGATGCGGTGTTTGCGCGCTTGCGGGGGTGAGCGACTACGGTCGTTCCATGCAGACTTCCACACTGGGACGTACTGGCCGCGAGGTGAGCGTGATCGGGCTCGGCGCCTGGCAGATCGGGGACGCCTGGGGCCGGGTCGCGGACGACGAGGCCCGCGACGTGGTCCGTTCGGCCGTGGACGCCGGCATGACCTTCATCGATACCGCCGACTCCTACGGCGCCGGCCGTAGTGAGCGGATCGTCGGGGAGCAGGTCGCGGACCGACCGGACGTGTTCGTGGCCACCAAGATGGGCCGGCGCGCCGAACAGGTGCCGGAGAACTACACGATGGACAACTTTCGCGCGTGGATCGCCGACTCCCGGGCGAACCTGGGCACCGACCGCATCGACCTGATCCAGTTGCACTGCCCACCCACGGAGGTACTCGAGGACGACGGTGTGTTCGCCGCCCTGGACGAACTGGTCGAGGAGGGGCTGATCGGCCACTACGGCGTCTCCGTGGAGACCGCTGAGCAGGCCCTGCTCGCGATCGGCCGGGAGAATCTGGCCACCGTCCAGATCGTGCTCAACTGTCTGCGGTTGAAACCGCTGGAGCGGGTGTTGCCGACGGCGCGGATGCACGGGGTGGGCATCATCGCCCGGGTGCCGCTCGCCTCGGGGTTGTTGTCCGGACGGTTCGATGAGAACACCACGTTCGCCGCCGATGACCACCGCACCTTCAACCGGTCCGGGGAGGCCTTCGACGTCGGTGAGACCTTCGCCGGGGTGCCCTACGACGTCGGGCTGTCCGCCGTGGCCCACCTGCGGGAGCTGGTGCCCGAGGGGATGAGCCTGGCGCAGTTCGCGCTGCGCTGGGTGATGGACCAGCCCGGGGTGTCCACGGTCATCCCCGGGGCGAGCACCCCGGCCCAGGCCAGGGCGAACGCAGCGGTAGCCGATCTGGACATGCTCACCGACGAACACCTTGCCGGGGTGCGGCGCATCTATGACGACCTGGTGCGCCCGCACGTGCACCACCGGTGGTGATGGCGCGGGCATGCTGAGCCGTCAGGGCAGGGCGGCGCCGCTCATCAACTGGCTCTTGTAGACGTTCGCGATCACCACACCGTCCAGCCAGGCGGTGAGCCGGTCGGCCTCCTGCTGTAACGCCGAGCGCGCCTGCACGTCCAGGTCCACCCCGGGCGCGGGCACCACGCGGACCGCCGCGTGCTCGTCCTGGACCCAGGCCCCCACGATCCGCCCGTCCCACCACGCGGTGGTGCCGCCGTTGCCGAGGGTGTCGAACACATACGGCGCCAGTTGCGGGTCCAGGTAGAAGCCGCGCTCCTTCCACCCCATGGTGGTGGGATCCAGGCCCGGCAACAGCGCCGCCCACGGCGCCACCTCGGGCAACTCCTCCAGGTCCTCGGGGAGCATCCAGCCCGTGCCACCATCCTCCAGCCGCACCGGCACGGCCCCGGCGGACTGCAGGGCGGCCCGGGTGGCGGTCTTGGTGGCACCGAGCCACCACCGCAGATCCTCCAGCGTGCCCGGTCCGAAGGTCCACAGCCAGCGGCGCACCAGTTCGGTGTAGCCGCTCGCCGACGGCAGGGGGTGCACCGGTGTGCCCAGCCATCGCTCCATCAGCGTCCAGGTGGGGCGGGAGGCGCGCCAGTGGCCCTCGTTCGGGCCCCGCACCACGCTGCCCTCGGCGCCGAGCAGGGTGAGCACCTGTGGGGCGATGTTCACCGTGCCGCCGTAGGCCTTGTGCGGTGCGTAGGTCAGGCTGCCGGCCAGTTCGGGCACCTGCGCACGGATCTGACGCGCCGGCAGCGGGCCGGCCCCGGCCAGGAGGGTGAGCGTCGCGGTCCGGGCCGCCGCCACCCACTCCTCGCCGTCGCGGGCGATGCGGGCGCGTTCCACGGTGCGCACCAGCGTCCGGTGCTGGGTGGCGGCCACACGCGCGCTCGCGCTGCCGAGCACGGCCGGGAGCAGATCGCGGTCCACCACGAACAGGGTGCGCCGCATCGCCAACTGCTTCACTAGGCTGCGCTCCTGGTACAGCGCGTGGTCGACGTCGGCCGGGCGGATGCGCCGGGTGCGGGCGTGCAGCGCCAGGTGCACCGTAGAGGCGTCGGTGGCGTGCAGGGCGGTCATCGCGCGTACCGCATCGAGCAATCCGCCGAGCCGGTGGTCAGGGTGCACCCCGTGCCGGGTCGCCAGCCGGACACGCCGTTGCCGATCGGTGATCAGCGGCCGATCCAGCGTCATGGGCCAAGCCTGCCACGTCCTGCCGTTACAGCGGCGGGATCACCCAGCTGGCCAGGACCGTCGTGGTGGCCAGGCCTATCAGCACGGCGAATACCACAGCGACGCGCCGCCACCGGCTCACCGCACCCCAGCGCGTCGCGGCACGCACCAACCACGCCAGACCCGCGACGGCGTGCACCGCGGTGAGGATCCGCAGGGACCACACACCCGGACCGTTCGCGGGCAGCCAGTCCGTGCTGCCGCTGAGGAACGGCACCAGCACGATCGCCGGCGTCGCCACGAGCAGTCCGGCCGCGAGCAGGCTCCAGATCAGTGCCAGCGGCCGGGAGACCGCTGCGGCCACGGCCAGGTCACGGCGACGACGTCGTCGGGCGCGGATCGACCCGGCGATGCTCACCACCATCAGCGCGGGTGCGCCGCCGATGCTGGCCAGCACGAAGTTCCGCTCCGCCCACCACGGCGCGGGCACCAGGGTCTGTTCGAGCATCTGCCGATCGCCCAGTTGCAGCACTGTGGTGCCGTCCGCGGCGCGCAGTCCGGCGATGCACCCCTGGTCATCGCACCACCGGCCCGGGGTGTCGGTGGGGTGCAGCACCCGGTCGCCCAGCCGCAGGTCCGGTCCGGACCGGGTGACGGTGACCTGGGTCAACAGGGAGCGCAGAGGTCGTTCCGGCCCGCGGTCGTGGAAGAGGCGCTGCTGGAAACTGCCCACCGGGGCCACCGGCTCCAGGGAGGCCGCCCACGGCGGCACGATCGCGGGCAGGCCCTCGGCGGGGATCGGGTCGGGCCGGGTGCGGCCGGTGTCCACCGCCCACCGGGCCACGGTCTCCAGGACGTCGGTGGTGAACGGGGCCGCGGCGGCATCCTCGGTGGTGACCGCCGCGAAGACGCCGAGCCCGGCGTCCGGGATGAGGGCGAGGTAGGCCAGCCCGTTGGCCCCGGCGTGCTCGAGCATGGGCACATCGGCGCGCCACGACTCGAAGAACACCTGGGTGTGCCCGGGTCCTCCGTGGGCCGGACGCACCGCGGGGGTGGTGGCCTCGGCGATCACCTCGGGCGGCAGTCCCTCGCCGGTGACCAGCGCCCGGAGCAGGGTCGCGGCATCCCGGGTGGACCAGGTGAGCGCGGCGGCCGGGCGTTCATGTACCGGCGGCCACCCGGCCGGTGCCCACCCCTGCCCGCTCTGCGTCGCGACTTGCACGTCACCGGGCTCTTCCGACGGGCCGTGGAAGTCTGCCGTACCGGCGCCCACCGGCTCAAGGACCCATTGCTCCACGGCCCGGTCGAAGGAGGTGCCCGAGGCTTGCTCGATCGCCGCTCCCAGCAGCGTGTGGGCCTGCAGCGCCGAGTAGTGCAGCCCGGCGTCGGCCGGATAGCGCAACTGGGGCGGGTGTTGCTCCAGCAGCGACGTCAGCGGCGCGGTGCCGTACTGCGCGGGTGGGTCCGGGTGGAAGAACATCGACTCGCCCAGTCCGGAGTGGTGGGTGAGCAGGTGCCGTCCGGTGATCGGCGTGCGGGCTTGGTCGGAGCGGTGATCCTCCAGCGGCAGCAGTTCGCGCACGTCGGCATCCAGGTCGAGGTCGCCGGCGTGGTGCATCGCCAGGGCGGTGAGGCTGGTCACCACCTTGGAGACCGACGCCACCGGGATGCGGGAGTCCTCGGTCAGGGGTGTGCCGGCGATCGGGTCGGCCTGCCCCCAGGTCTCCACCAGCACCTCACCCTGCTGATCGACGACGGCGACACTCGCCCCCGGAGTCATGTCACCGACGTACTCACTGGCCAGGGTGCCGATCCGCTCGTGCAGGTCCGTGACGTCGTCGGGCGCCGCAGACGCACCGCCCGGCAGTGCGAGCATCACTATGACCGCGAGCACGAGGGGGAGCACCGGGCGGCGCA
>CALKWS010000301.1 GCA_938004115.1 uncultured Ruaniaceae bacterium | reverse complement strand
AGGGTCCTCCCGCGCAGCCGCACGGCCACCAGGTACGCGATGGGGTAGCCGATGAGCAGCGCCAGCACCGTGGCGATCAAGGCGAACCCGAAGGACCGGAGGAACTCGGGCCAATAGGTGCCGAGCGCAGCAGCGTAGGTGCCGAACTCCAGCCCCGGCTCGAACGTCCCCAGCGGGGCGCCCTCCGGCCGGGTGTACAACGAGGTCAGCAGGAGCGAGAAGACCGGGAACACGAAGAAGACGACGGCGAACAGCAGACCGGGAGCGACGAGGAACAGCCCGGGCCGGCCACGCCACCGGCCCTGGCGTTCTGCCCGGCTCCGGCCCCGTGAGTCCGCCGAAGTGGGGGTTTCCGATGCGGGAACGGTCTCCTCGGGGTTCGCCGGGGTCTTCAGGCTCATGAGTCCGCCTCGACGCCCGCCTCGGTGTCGGCGTCCCCGGACAGGCCGAAGACGTTGCGATCGTCCCACCACAACTCCACCCGCGTACCCGGTTGCAGCCCGCCCGCCCGGAGATTCTGGGCGAAGACCTCGAAGACCGTTCCGTCCTGCACGCGGACGGTGTACTCGGTGGCGGCCCCGCTGTAGGTGGCACTGAGTACGTCCGCCTCGGTGGTGCGGCTCCAGCCCAGGCTCTTCTCGATCGGTTCCACTCCGAGCGGCACCGCCACCACCTTCTCCGGACGGATACCGGCGATGATCGAGCCGCTGGTCTGCACCTCGCCTGGGCCGCAGCCGCCTCGGCCAGTTCCTCGCGGCCGTGACCCACCTGGTTGACGAACAGGCCACCCAGCCCGTCGATGTAGCCCCGGCCGGCGTCGTCGAAGATCATGTGCCCCTCGCCGCGCACGATCAGCGGGGAGCGCCGGCCCTGCTGGATCGGCGCGTGGTCGGTCATGTGCAGCCACAGGTGGTCCCGGGCGGCGGCGGCGCGGGTGGTGCCGGCGGGGGTCAGGCCCCCGGTCTGCTCGCTCATCGAGTGCCCCAATCGTATTCCTGCTTGCGCAGGGAGAGGTAGGTGAGGGTGTCGGTTTCCTGCACGCCGTCGGTCTGGCGGATCCTGCTGAGCACCCGGAGCAGGTGATCATCGTCCTCACACACCAGTTCGGCGATGATGTCCCAACGGCCGGAGGTGACCACGCAGTAGTCCACCTCCGGGATGGCTGCTAGCCGGTCGGCCGTCCCGAGCAGGTCGCTATCGGCCTTGATCTGCACCATCGCCTGGCGGGGGAACCCCACCTGGAGGGGGTTGGTCACGGCAACGATCTTGATTACCTGCTCATCAAGAAGTTTCGCCACGCGCTGGCGCACCGCGGCCTCCGACAACCCCACCACACGAGCGATGTGCGAATAGGAACTGCGTCCGTTCTGCTGGAGCTGCTCGATGATCGTCTTCGACTTCTCGTCGAGCCCGGGGGTGAGGTCCAGGAGCGGGTCGTCGATCCGGGGCTGCGGGCCGGAGGCGCTTGACTGGGGCATGAATCCCTTTCCGTGGGGTCGGTCGGTCGCATGGGTGCCGGGGGAGCGCGGCCGAATCCTCACAGCCGGCCGGGGGACCCAGGCCCGGGCGCGAGGATGGCCACCTGGCGGTGTCCTCAGCGGAGTCACCTTGAGCGTCATAGCGTCCTTGCCTGCGTTCGCCGTACCGTTGCGAGATTCGATCATCTGTCCCGCTGCGCGTCCTGTGAGGATCGCGTAGCACGTATGCGTCATTAAACACGGGATTCGTGCCTGGAAGCAAGATGCGCAACGATTTACGCACTATCTGTGCCGCGTTAGCAAAGGGTGTGCCCAAGGGCGCACGCGGCGCGCGCCGTAGCGGGGACCGGCAGCGGGCCAGCGGACGGGAGCGGACCGATGCGTGGGGCAGGACGATGGGCCAGTAGGCGGGGACCGGCAGCCACCCGGCGGCAAGTGA
>CALKWS010000300.1 GCA_938004115.1 uncultured Ruaniaceae bacterium | reverse complement strand
CCACCCGATCCGGCAGTGTCGCCGCCAGCCACACAGGCCTTGCTCCTGCGAGGGTCTATCTCCTCGTCCAGTCCGCCAGGGCCGCCGCGGCACTGGTCACGGCGCGGGCGAAACTGCGATCCAGGTCCCGCGGCAACCTGAACGCGGCCGAGGTCTCCAGGTCCACGAAACCGTGCAGCACCGACCGCAGGAACCGCGCGGCATCGACACGTTCGTCCTGCTCCAGCCCGTAGCCGTCCAGCACCGCGTAGAGCAGGCTCACCAAGCGGGTCGATGTCTCCTCATCGGCGGGATCGCCCGCTTCGGGTGCACGAACCGTGAGCGGGTACTGCCCGGGATGCTCCCTGGCCCATTCCCGATAGGCCCCGGCCAGGGCGCTGATCGCCTGCTCAGCGGACTTCCCGACCGCGGCCCGCTCGAGCACGGCGGCGAGGTCCGCCTTCGCCCGCAGCATCACGCCTCGGCGCAACCCGGTGGCACCGTCGACGTGTTTGTACAGCGACGGCGGGCGCACGCCCAGGCGCGCGGCGACCGCGGCGAGAGTCAGGTCCTGGCCGGGCTCTGCGTCGAGCATCCGGGCGGCGGTCTCGATCACCACCGCCGGACTCAGTCTCTCCCTGGTCACGGGTACCCCCGAGGCGCCCGTTGCGTTCGTGTCATCCATGTCCGTGAGCCATCCCTTCACTCATCCGCTAGTCGCGCGCGTCCACCCGGTGCAGGAAATCGATGACGGCATCGGCGGTCGCACGCGGCTGCTGGGCATGCGGGTAGTGCCCGGCGTCGTCGATCATCCGCACCTGCCCGCCCACCGCGTCCGCGACCCAGGCGGCCTCCGCAGCCGGGTCTGGGAAGTCCGGATCCCGATCGCCCATCACCACCAGGGTCGGGGCGCGCACCGAACCCAACGCCTCCTCGGCGGGCTGGTGATCCGTTCGCGTGGTGCGCCGGAACGCTTCGGCGTACCCGGGACGGCGCAGCGCCGACCTGACCAGTTTGCGGTACTCCTCGAAGTCCTCAGGTTTGCGTCCGCGGTACAGCGTCGGCAGGTAGGCGTTCCACATCGCCGGCGCCCACGGCCCGCCCATCAGCACCCGCAGGAGGCCGCGCTGAACGAGGGAGACATGCCCCGGGTTGCGCACGAACGGCCCGATCAGCACCAGGGCCCGGACCGACTCGGGCCTATCGGCCGCGACGATGACCGCCGAACCGGCCGCCATCGAGTTTCCGACCACGACCGCGGGTTCGCCCAGGTGCTCCAGCAGCGCGCCGAGGTCTGCGGCGGTGGCCTCATCGCCGTAGGAGTCGAAGCCCGCCGTGCTCTCACCATGTCCGCGCAGATCGGCCGTGACCACCCGGTACCCGGCGGCGACCACCTGCGGCACGAGGAACCGGAACGAGGACCGGAGGTCGCCCATCCCGGGGAGCATGAGGACGAGCGGCCCCTGCCCCTGCACGTCATAGGCGATCCGGCCTCCGGGCACGGTCAGGGACATGGTGCGGGGCGGGGGAGCCGCAGTGTTCTCGCTCATGTTGCTATGCTAATTAGCCAGGAGGCTAATAGCAATAGCCAAATCGTTCTTCCGCAGCCACGGACGCGCCTCGCCCAGCATGTCGGGGCACGCGGCTCGTCGCATGAAGTCGACCCCGGAACCGCGCCGCACAACCGCCGCCTCGAACACGCCGTCGTTCATCGATCGGACGGGCGGGCGAACGGTAAGATTCGCTGCGGTGACAACGTTTCAGTAACGGTGTGCACCATGATTTGCCGACCTGACCCTCCGAGCCCTATCGCAGGACTAAGGTCACCCCTACACCGCCGTCAACGGCCCGACGATGGTAGAACCCATTCCGCCGGCCAGCGGCCAGACAGGACCAGGAGACACAAGCGTGAAGAAGAGTATCTACGTGACCGCACTCGCGGCCGTCACCGCGCTGACCCTTGCCGCTTGCGGGGACGCACCGGATGAACCCGCTGAGCCCGCCGACGACGCCACCGTGGAGGAGTCCGACGACGGCAACGGTGATACCGACGCCGCCGACAACGCCGACTTCCGCGCCTGCCTGATCTCCGACCAGGGCGGGTGGGACGACCAGTCGTTCAACCAGTCCGCGATGGAGGGGGCGCAGGAGGCCGAAGCCGAACTGGGCATCGAACTTGGTTCGGCGGAGTCCCAGAGCGACGCCGACTTCGGCCCGAACGTCGACGCGATGGTGCAGCAGGGCTGCAACATCACCATCGGCGTCGGCTTCCTGCTGGAGGACCACATCGCCGGGGCCGCCGAGGCGAACCCGGACCTGGACTTCGGCCTGGTGGACGCTACGTTTGCCGAGGAACTGGAGAACGCCAAGCCCATCATCTTCAACACCGCCGAGGCGGCGTTCCTCGCCGGTTACCTCGCGGCGGGCATGACCGAGACCGGCACCGTGGCCACCTTCGGTGGTCTGCCGATTCCCTCGGTGAGCATCTTCATGGACGGTTTCGTTGACGGGGTGGAGCACTACAACTCCGAGAACGGCACCGACGTGACCGCACTGGGCTGGGACAAGGACGCCCAGGACGGCACCTTCTCCGGTGACTTCGAGGACCAAGGACAGGGCCAGGCGCTGACTAACGAGTTCATCGCCCAGGGCGCCGACATCGTGATGCCGGTGGCCGGTCCGGTGGGTCTGGGTGCCGCGGCCGCGGCCGAGAACTCCAGCGAGGACGTGTGGATCGTGGGCGTGGACTCCGACTGGACCGAGTCCACCGACTACGGCGACATCGTGCTCGGCTCGGTGGTCAAGGAGATCGGTGCCGGCGTGTTCGAGGCCATCGAACTGAGCCTGCAGGACAACTTCTCCGGTGAGCCCTACATCGGCGACCTGGCCAACGAGGGCGTGAGCCTGGCGTACGGCAGCGCCGAGGTACCGCAGGAATTGCAGGACGAGATCACCGCGCTGCAGGAGCAGATCGCCGCCGGTGACCTCGCCGTCGAGACGCCGAACGCTCCGTGACCCGCAGGTGAGATAGGACGACGACGGCCCGGCCCCTAGCGGTCGGGCCGTCGCTGTCCGCCCGCATCCGCAACCGGGACAACCATGAACCAGCCCGCACGAATCCACATCGGCGCTCTCACGGACCGTCCCGCCCGCCCTCGGTCACCCCGCGGTGGCCCGACCCATGGAGCCGACCTGTGAAGCTCGAGCTTCGAGGCATTACCAAACGCTTCGGCTCCCTCGTGGCCAACGACAGCATCGATCTGGTCGTTGAGCCGGGGGAGATCCACGCCCTGCTCGGTGAGAACGGAGCGGGTAAGAGCACCCTGATGAACGTGCTCTACGGGTTATACGACCCGGACGACGGCGAGATCCTGCTGGACGACAGGCCGGTGCGGTTCGACGGCCCGGGCGATGCGGTCGCCGCCGGTATCGGCATGGTGCACCAACACTTCATGCTGGTGCCCATCTTCACCGTCGCCGAATCGGTCGCGCTGGGATATGAGCCCGCCGGCCGGCTGGGCATCATCGACCGGCGCACCGCGCGCAAACGAGTCACCGAGATCTCCGACCGGTTCGGGTTCGACGTGGATCCGGGCGCGGTGATCGAGGACCTTCCGGTGGGTGTGCAGCAACGCGTGGAGATCATCAAGGCCCTGTCCCGGGAAGCCAAGATCCTCATCCTCGATGAGCCCACCGCCGTGCTCACGCCGCAGGAGACCGATGAACTGATCGAGATCATGCGCCAGCTCAAGGCCGAGGGCACCTCGATCGTGTTCATCACCCACAAATTGCGCGAGGTGCGCGCGATCGCCGACTCCATCACGGTGATCCGGCGGGGCAAGGTGGTCGGGGAGGCCACCCCGGACACCTCCGAGACCGAGCTGGCCTCCCTCATGGTGGGCCGCAGCGTGAGCATGGCTGTGGACAAGGATCCCGCCGAACCCGGCGACGACGGCCTGGTGATCTCCGACCTGACCGTGCTGGACTCCCGGAACAACGTGGTGCTGGACCACATCGACCTGACCGTGCGCCGCGGGGAGATCCTGGCGGTGGCCGGGGTGCAGGGCAACGGCCAGACCGAACTCACCGAGACGATCCTCGGGCTGACCGAACCCCTGCAAGGGTCCATCACGCTCGACGGCAAGGAACTGACCGGTACCGACGTGAAGAGCCGGTTGCGGGCCGGGGTGGGGTTCATCCCCGAGGACCGGTCCACCAGCGGGGTGATCTCCACCTTCACCGTCGCGGAGAACTTCATCCTGGACCTGTACGACGTCGAACCCTTCGCCAGGGCCGGAACGCTGCGCCCGCAGGTGATCCAGGACAACGCCCGTAAGCGCGCCGAGGAGTATGACGTGCGTCTGCGCGACGTGGACGACCCGATCTCCACGCTGTCCGGTGGTAACCAGCAGAAGGTGGTGGTGGCCAGGGAGATGTCCCGGCCGCTGCGGGTGCTGGTGGCCTCCCAACCCACCCGTGGTGTGGACGTGGGTTCGGTGGAGTTCATCCACAAACAGATCGTGGCCGAACGTGACAATGGTACGCCGGTGCTGCTGGTGTCCTCCGAACTCGACGAGGCGATGAACCTGGGGGACCGGATCGCGGTGATGTACCGCGGCGCCATCGTGGGCATCGTGCCCGGCGACACCGACCGGGACGTGCTCGGCCTGATGATGGCCGGGGTGCCGCTGGAGGAGGCGCAGGCACAAGCGGCTGTGCATCGCACCGCCCTGGCCGCCGCCGACGACCAGACCGAGGAGGCGCCGTGAGCGAGCACGAGGACAGGGGCCGCCCCGAGGAGGAGCCGCAGGTGCCCGAGGAGCCCCGGGGCCGCGCCGACGGTGACGCGCGGGCTCCAGCGGGAGCCGAGGCCCGTGCCGACGGTGAGCCGGAGGCGCCTACGGGAGCCGAGGATCGCGCCGACGGTGACGCGCGGGCTACTGCCGAGGAGCCGGCCAGGGGTACGCGACAGCCGGCGCCGGGACCCAGTCGCAGCGCCCAGTTCGTCCGTGACCTGCTCTCCGGCAGCTGGCTGGTCACGGTGCTGGCGATCTTCATCGCCCTGGTGCTCAGCGGCGTGCTCATCGCCGGAGCAGACGCCAGGGTGCAGGACGCCGCCGGGTACTTCTTCGCCCGGCCCACGGACATGCTCGGCGCCGCCTGGGATGCGGTGAGCGCCTCCTACACCGCGTTGTTCCGCGGCTCGATCTTCGACTATCAAGCCACGAGTTTCGCCCGCGCCATCCGCCCGCTGACCGAGACGATGGTGTTCTCGGTGCCGTTGGTCTTCACCGGCCTGGGCATCGCGCTGGCCTTCCGGGCCGGCATGTTCAACATCGGTGGACAGGGGCAGATCATCGCCGGTGCCATCGTCGGTGGTTACATCGGATTCGGGATGAACCTGCCGGTGGTGCTGCACCTGATCCTGGCCGTGCTCGGCGCGGCACTCGGTGGCGCCATCTACGGCGGGATCGCCGGTGTGCTGAAGGCCCGGACCGGGGCGAACGAGGTGATCGTGACGATCATGCTCAACAACATCGCGGTGTACCTCATCGCCTGGCTGCTGACCCAACCGGCGTTCCAGCAACCGGACTCCAACCTGCCGCGTTCGCCCTATGTGGAGGCCACGGCGTTGTACCCGACGCTGCTCGGCCCACCGTTCCGGCTGCACCTGGGCTTCCTGCTCATGATCGCCGTCACCGCCCTGGTGTGGTGGCTGGTGGAACGCTCCACGTTCGGGTTCGAGCTCCGTGCCGTGGGTGCCAACCCCGAAGCGGCCCGCACCGCCGGGGTCTCGGTGAGCAAGGTCATCATCGTGGCGATGCTGGTGGCCGGTGCGCTCTCCGGGCTGGGCGGCTCGGCCCAGGTGCTCGGCACCGAGGGGCTGCTCACCGCCGGCGTGGCCGCCAGTTACGGGTTCGATGCGATCACGGTGGCGCTGCTGGGTAGGGCCCGGGCGTGGGGCACGCTGGCGGCCGGACTGCTGTTCGGGGCGCTGAAGGCCGGTGGGTTCCTCATGCAGTCCACCACCCAGACGCCGATCGACATCATCTTGGTGATGCAGTCCATCATCGTGCTGCTCATCGCCGCACCGCCGCTGGTGCGGGCGATATTCCGGCTCCCGGCGCCCCGGCCCGGGCGGCGGCAGCGTTCGGTCCTCGAGGCCCAGGAGGTGGCCGCGGCATGACCCAGGCAACGACGACCCACCGCACCGACTCCGGTCAGGAGATCGTGCCGCCGATCAAGTGGCGCGCCCCCGGTGCGATGCTCCTGTTCACCCTGGTCTCGCTCTTCGGGTTCGTCCTGTTCACCGAGTCCGGCACGGTCACCACCTTCCGCACCGCCACCGGTGGGGAGGTGGCCGAGATCCCCAACACCGCGGTTCCCACGGTCCCGGCGCTCTGGCTGCTCACCGTGGCGATGGCGGCGCTGACCGCCTACGCCACCATGCGGGCGGTGCGGCGCGAACCGGTGGGCTGGTGGCCACCGGCGATCTTCGGTGCGGTCTTCATCATCGCGTTCCTCACCTGGGTCGGGGCCGGTGCGACCATCCCGTTGACGTCGTTGCTCGTGGGCGGGCTGGCGCTGTCGGTACCGCTGATCTTCGGCGCCCTGTCCGGCGTGATGTGTGAGCGCACCGGCGTGATCAACATCGCCATCGAGGGGCAGCTGCTCGGCGGGGCGTTCATGGCGGCGGTGGTCGCCTCGATCGTGGGTAACCCCTACGTCGGTGTCCTCGCCGCCCCGATCGCCGGCGCCCTGGTGGGCCTGCTGCTGGTGTTCTTCAGCGTGAAGTACTGGGTGGACCAGATCATCGTCGGCGTGGTGCTCAACGTGCTGGTGCTGGGCCTGACCACGTTCTTCTTCTCCACCGTCCTCACCGAGAACCCGGAACTGAACCAGCGGTTCCGCCTGCCCCCGCTCCCGATCCCGTTCCTGTCCGACCTGCCGATCATCGGGCCGGTGCTGTTCAACCAGAACATCCTGGTGTACCTGATGTACGCGGCGATCATCCTGCTGCAGGTCCTGCTGTTCCGCAGCCGGTGGGGGTTGCGCGTACGGTCGGTGGGCGAGCACCCCAAGGCCGCCGACACCGTCGGCATCGACGTGATCCGTACCCGGTGGGTGAACCCGATCATGGGCGGGGCGCTGGCGGGCCTGGGCGGGGCGTTCTTCACCGTCGGCTCCGGCCTGGCCTTCGGGCGGGACATGTCCGCCGGTAACGGCTTCATCGCCCTGGCGGCGATGATCCTGGGCCGGTGGAACCCGCTCGGTGCGATGGCGGCCGCCCTGTTGTTCGGGCTCTCCCGGAACCTGGCGAACATGCTCAGCACCATGGGCAGCGTCGGGATCCCGGGGGAGTTCCTCCTCATGCTGCCCTACGTGGTGACGATCTTCGCCGTGGCCGGCCTGGTCGGCAGGGTGCGGGCGCCGGCGGCGAACAACAAGCCCTACGTCAAGTCCTGATCGCGCCAGCGGGCCCACCACCGCCGCGTGCTCGACCGCGGGTGCTGGTGCTCAACCGCGGGCCTCGGTACCGCCTCGGCCCCCGGCCGGCGCGGCGGTCCCGGCTTCGGCCGGGCTCGGAGGGGCCCAGGGCCGGCACGCCAGCGCGCATCCCAGGAGCGCCACCGCGCTCACGCCCAGGAGCAGCCGGTAGTCCAGCACGAGGATGATCCCGGCTCCCGCCACCGTGGCCAGAGTCTGCGGCACGTTCAGCGCCAGGTTCATCGCCGCGGCCGTGCGCCCCTGGGTCCGCGGCGGGGTGACGCGGATGCGGTAGTTCGAGGCTCCCACCACCATCCAGGGAATGCCGAACCCGGCGACCGCGATCCCGCCGCACATCAGCGCCAGGGCCGCCCCGCCTCCGGGTGCGGCGGTGATGATGAGCAGGGACGTCAGCAGGCCGGTGGCGAAGGCCCCCAGTCCGGCGCCGATCAGCCGGCGCTCGCCGATGGCCTTCAGTACCGTGGCGCTGCATATGCCACCGATCACTGCCCCGACGCCCTGGATGGAGACCACCACGCCGAGCGCCTCGGACCCGACGCCCAGCCCCTCCTCCAGGATGGGGAACACCAGCACGTTCACCAGCCCGCTCACGCCCACCCCGACCGCGAGCACCGCCGTCAGCCGTCGCAGCGTGGGTTCACCGAGGATCACCCGGAAACCGGCGGCCATCGCCGACGCCGCCGGTGCGCCTTCGTCCTCGACCTGGGGCGGAGTTTCCCGGATCCGGATCGTCAGCAGCACCACCGCCGTGATCGCGAAGCAGCCCGCGGTCAGGGCCGCGACGGTGTGCGCGCCGAGCAGGACGTACAAGCCGGTCCCCAGCAGCGGACTGATGAGCCGGAGCCCCTGGTCGATGGTGGTGAACAGGCCGTTGGCCCCGGGCAGTTCCTCATCGGAGAGCATGTCGCGCAACAGGCCCGATTGCGCGGCGCCGATCAGGTACGCCGCAAGGCCATAGCCGAAGGAAACCGCATAGACCACCCACAGTCGCGAGGTGTCGTGCACGGTGAGCAGGCTGAGAACCAGCAGCCCGATGCCGACGTTCGTGGCGATGAGCAGCCGGCGCCGGGACACCCGGTCGGCCAGGTGGCCGGCCAGTGGCGCGAGCAGCGCGGGGGCCCCGTAGGCGGCGAGGACCAGCCCGGCGGCGCTGTTCGATCCGGTGAGGTTGCGTACCCAGATCGCCAGCACCAGGTACAGTGCGCTGTCCCCGACGTTCGCGGTGAACCAGGCCAGGGTGAGACGCCTGAAGGAGGCATGCCGCATAGCCAGCGGCAGGCGGCTGCGCAGCGAGCGGGCCGGGGAACGCCCGACGACGGCGGCTCTGGTCTTCTCGGGGATATCAGGTTGCTGCGGGCTGCTCATGGTGATTCCTCTCCGTTGAGATCTGTGTCATGTCGTTCAGTCCAGGGGGTCGCGGTCCAGCACGGCAGGGCACGACAACGACGGCGCCGGGCGAGATGGGGCCGGGCGAGATGGGGCCGGGCGAGATGGGGCCGGGCGAGATGGTGCCGGGCGAGGTGGTGCCGGGCGTGCGGGTCAGTAGGCGGTAGGGGGCTTGGGGCGGGTCCTGCGGGCGGTCAGTGCGCGTCAGGTCCGGTCAGTGCGGGCACGGCGAGGCCGCACCTGCTGCGACGACGCTGCCGCAGCGACGCACGACGCGGTGCGTGGCGGGGCCGATGGGCCGGCGGTGTGGCTGGTCAGTCCGGGTCGCGACCGGTGGCCGACGTCTCCTCGTCCTCGTCCTTGCTCTGCGCGACATGGTCATCCAGGTCCGGGTTGATGGTGGCGAACATCCGTCCCTTGCGTGCGCCCTCGGGACGGTTGGCCGGGTCGCGGCGGCCCTCGAACCGGTCCATCAGCGCGCGCAGGTCCTCGGCGAGTTGCTTCATCTCCTCGGCGGTGGCCCAGAAGGTGGAGGTGTTGATGGTCACCGTGGGGACCCACTCGCTGTTGTGGGCGTAGGCCAGTGAGTTCTGCAGGAAACTCACCACGCGGGCGGCCTCGCGCTGGACGTACATGCTGCCGAGTTCGGCCGACTCGGCGATCGACAGCGGATCGGAACGGTCCGGGCGCATGTCCCGGGAGTGGTGGGTCACCCGCCAGGGCTTCTCCCGGCCGCGGGGTTCGGCCCGTTCGATGAACCCGCCCGAGGCGAGGATGCGCAGGTGGAACGAGCAGTTCGCCACCGTCTGGCCCAGACGTTCGGCGATCTCACTGGCCGTGGCCTCGCCGACCTCGTCCATGATGTCCAGGATCTCGATCCGCAGGGGATGGGCCAGGGCCCGCATCACGGCCGGGTCGCTGGTCTGCATCGTCTGTTTCGACGCCTGTTGGTTCTGGTCGCGGCCCTGAGTGGGTTCGGTCATGTCAGACCCACCGGGTGTAGAGCGAGGCGCGGGCGACGTGGACCTCCCGGCGTCGCTCGGCCAGGTGCCTGGAGACCTGCGTCCGGCGGGTCGACGGTTCGGTGCTGTGGGGGGTGCGGGGTGACTTTCGCATCGTCCTGTCCTCTCTGGGTGAACCTTCATGTGCAACAGTACTTGCGAAAGAGACATTGCGCAAGAGATATTGCGAAATGAGTGTTGCGACTTGCGAGCAGGGTTCGCGCCCGCCTCCTGGGGCGGGTCTGCCGCCGCAGGCGTACCCTGGATAGTGCGCACACGCCCGCGTCGGTTCGGCCGGGCGTGGTGGGCACGGTCAGCGAATCCGCAAGAGGGAAGGAACCGGCAATGACGCAGGTACCGGGCGAGGACTCGGCCGATCTGGCCACACTTCGGCGGTGGGAGGATGCCGGCGGTGAGTGGCACCTGCTCGCGCAGAACGAATCCTCGGTGCGCATCGCGCTGTGCCGCTGCGACGGGGGTGAGGAGGTAGAGCGCATCACCTCCCGCGATCCCGCGCTGATCCGGTATGTCGCCTCAGTCCCACAGTGACCGGGCGGCCGGCGCGGTGACCGAAGGTTGCCGGACGGCGTTACCGGGGAAGTTCCCGGCTGTCCTCAACAGCGCCGGGGGCCGGGCCGGCCACCCCGATACCGCCGGCCGCTGAGCCCGGGTCGGCGGGGTCGGGCACCATCTGGACCCGGTGCCGCGGCAACGCCTCGGGGTTGTGCTCCTGCAGCCAGGCAACCAGGGCCTCGCGTACCAGCACCCGCAGGTTCCACAACTGGCCCGGATCGGCGGCACTGACGCTGGCACGCGCCCGCACGTAGCCCTGGGTGGCCTCGGTCAGCACGAGGCTGGCCGATTGTCCGTTATGGAACTCAGAGCCGGTGACCACGCGGTGGAACTCGGCCCGCAGGCCTTCCATGTCGATCCGCCAGTCCAGGTCGAATTCCACCGTCCCGGTGACCTGATCGGTACGGCGCGTCCAGTTCTCGAACGGGTTGGCGGTGAAATAGGTGCACGGCAGTACCAGCCGGCGATCGTCCCAGATGCGCACCACCACGTACGTCAGGGTGATCTCCTCGATCGTGCCGTACTCGCCCTCCACGATCACGACGTCGTCGAGCCGCACCGCATCGCTGAACGCCAACTGCAACCCCGCGAACAAGTTCCCGAGGGTGGACTGGGCCGCAAGCGCGGCCACCACCGAGGCGAGTCCGGCGGAGGCGAGCAGGCTGGCGCCGACCGCGCGTACGCCGTCGAAGGTGAGCAGCACGGCGGCCAGGGTGAGCACCACCACGACCACCAGCACCACCCGACGGGTGACATGCATCTGCGTCTGCAGGCGCAACCCGTCGCGCACACTCATCCGTTTACTCGCGCGGTGCACGGCGCCGTCGATGATGAACAGGATGATCGCCGTCAGGAGCCAGGCCAGATTGACGATCCAGAGAACCTGCAGGACATGGGCCACCAGGTCCCAACGCTCGGCGCCCTCGCCCCGGGGGCGATAGGCGGCCACCACCGCGTTGGTGGCGATCACCAGGGCGAGCACCAGGAACGGGATCCGAGTCCGGCGGATGAGGTACTTCACCGACGAGTTGTGCCGACCGAGCCACTTCACGAGCGCGGGCGTCCCGAGGCCCACCACCAGGGCCGCGCCCAGGGCGAGCCCGGACGATGTCAACAACTGGGTGAGGTCTTCGGCCATCCCCCAACCTTGACGCCACACCCTGCGGTTCGCCAAGTGCTGGTGGTTCACCTCACCGGACGCGCCGCGATCCGGGGCGGGACCACGCGCCGGAATCGGCGATCCGGCGCTGAAGCGCCCGCAGCGGCGTCGCACGCGTTAAATACAACTCAGAGTTGTAGAATGGTGTATGACCTACGTGATCGCCGAGCCATGCGTGGACGTGAAGGATCGGTCCTGTGTGGATGAGTGCCCGGTGGATTGCATCTACGAGGGTGGCCGTAGCCTGTACATCCAACCCGAGGAGTGTGTGGACTGCGGCGCCTGTGAACCGGTGTGCCCTGTGGAGGCGATTTACTATGAGGATGACCTACCCACAGCGTTCGAGCCGTACCTGGAGGACAATGCAGCCTTCTTCGGTGACGTCCTGCCGGGCCGGGAGGAACCCCTGGGTAGCCCCGGCGGTGCGGCGCGCGTGGGTCCGTTGCCGGTGGACACCGCCCGGGTCGCCGCGCTTCCGACGCCGCACGCAGGGTAGGACCCGATGAGTGCGGCAGGACCGTCGCGCCCGACGACGGCAGGCTCCGCAGCGTCGCCGGGCCGGCGGGCGCAGGTGCTGCGAGCCCTGAAACAGGCTGCCGAGCCCCTGGATATCGCCACGCTGGCCGACCAGTTGGCCGTCCACCCGAACACGGTCCGGTTCCACCTGGAGGCGCTGCAACGCACCGGCCAGGTGGAGCAGGCGTCCACCGCTGCACGCGGCCGGGGCCGACCGGCCGCCCGGTACCGCGCCACGCCGGGGATGGACCCCACCGGCCCCACCCAGTACCGCACGCTCGCCCGCATCCTCGCCGCGGATATCGCTTCCGATGCCAGGCCGCGGGAGCGGGCGATCGAAGCCGGGCGCAAGTGGGGCGCAGGGTTGGTCACCGGTGGCCGGCGAGATGTACCCGAGCCGGCCGGCGACCACGCCGCGCGGAGTCGAGCCGTTCCGGCCGCCGAGGAGCTGGACGTGCTGGTCGAGGTGCTGGAGGAACTTGACTTCGATCCCGAGCCCGATCCGCCCGGGTACCCCGGCACGCTCGGACTGCGGCACTGCCCCTTCCTCGACCTCGTCGCGGAGTATCCGGGGACGATCTGCGCCATCCACCTGGGCCTGATGCAAGGTGTGATGCAGGCTCGCGGGAGCGACACCGAGGTGCATGATCTGGTCCCCTTCGGTGAACCGGACCTGTGCGTCGCCCACCTGCGCAGCCGGACGCAGTGACCGAACGATGGCGGCCGGCGATCCGATGACCGCACTGGCAGTGGCGACGACGTTCCTCTGGCTGGGCATGGTGGTGGCCATCTCCTTCCTGGAGGCACCGCTGAAGTTCCGCGCGCCCGACGTCACCGTGCGGATCGGACTGGGCATCGGCCGGATCGTGTTCCGGGCCCTGAACGTTGCCGAGGTGATCCTCGCCGTCCTGCTGGCCATCGGGCTGCTGGCGGGCGGGTCGCCGCGAAGCGCCGTGCTCGCTCCGGCCGTGGCCATCGTGATCCTGCTGGTGCAACTGATCGGGATCCGGCCACGGTTGTCCCGGCGCAGCGATGCGGTCCTGGCCGGTGCCGACGCGCCGCGGTCGAAGGCCCACTACGGCTATATCGCGGCTGAGGTGGTCAAGGTGCTCGCGCTGCTTACCGCCGGGATCGTGCTCCTCATGCAGTGACGGGGCTGACCGCGGACTGCTCCTATCCGCAGCGCCGGTGGCGGCGGGGCCGGTGGCGGCGGGCCTGGGCGGGGGGCGCTGCAGGCTCCTGGGGGGCTGGGGCATGATGGGGGCAGGGAGGGATCATGCGGACGGAGTCGTTGAGTGATCTTGGCGCGGACCTACTCGCCGCAGCGCGCCAGAGTACCGCCGGTAGGGCCGCCCGGACCATCTTCGGGGGCCGGGATCACACGCTGCGCCAGACGCTGATCGCCCTGGCCAGCGGGCAGCACCTGGGCGAGCATGACGGCCCCGAGGAAGCGACGCTGCAGGTGCTCTCCGGACACGTTCGGTTGCACTTCGCCGATCGCCGGGTGTGGGTCGGCGAAGCGGGGGAGTATGTGACGATCCCGCAGGTACGGCACGATCTGTCCGCGCTGGAGGACGCCGTGGTGCTGTTGACCACCACCGTCCGCCGGCATCCGGCCGACACGGCTGGGCCGGACCCCACGGCGTAGTTCTCCGGCGTGCCCGTCCGGGGAGGGGGTGCGAGGCTGGGGGAGAGGCGCCCGAGGGGAGGACGCAGATGGCAGACCGGCACCCCGCACCCACCCATGTGCTCGTCACCGGATCGTCCGGGCTGATCGGCACCGGGGTACTGGCCGAATTGCGACGGCGCGGGATCGGTTCGACGTCCCTGAACCGCCGTGACCACGACGACCTACGGACCGACCGTGCCGTGGTCGGTTCCGCGGGTGACCCCGACGTGGTCGCCGACGCCCTGGACGGCGCCGATGCGGTGATCCACCTGGCAGCCGCCCCCACCCCCGATGCCGACGACGACCACGTGGTGTTCTCCGGGAACGTCACCGGCACCTACGTCGTCCTGGAGCAGGCAGCGCGAGCCGGGATCGAGCGGGTGGTGATCGCCTCCAGCATCAACGCCCTGGGCGTGCGGTTCCACCCCGCTCGGGTCAGCCCGCCCTACGTGCCCGTCGACCACCTCGCACCCACCCAGGCGGCCGACCCGTACTCGCTGTCGAAGTGGCTGGATGAGGAGACCGCGCGGGCCGCCCACCGCCGGCACGGGCTCGACGTGGTGGCACTGCGTTACCCGCTCACCGGAGGATTCGGTGACCGGCTCCCCGAGGCGTTCGCCGCGCAGTGGGACGACCCCGACGAGGGCACGCCGGACCTGTGGGGATACCTGACCACGCAGGACGCCGCGCGTGCGGCGGTGGACGCGCTCCAGCCGCGCGAACCAGGTGCCCACGTGGCCTACGTGGCAGCGCCGACGACGTGTATGCCGCTGGACACGGCCGATCTACTGGACACCTACCTGCCCGCGGTGCCCCGGACACGGGAGTTCGTGGGCCGGCAGGTGCCGATGGACCTGAGCGTGGCCGAGGAAGTGTTCGGCTTCCGGGCGCCGGACCTCAGCGTGGACGAGTTGCGCGAACGCTGCCGCGCCGCCCAGGAATGAGGACGGATGCGAATCGGCAGGGTCTACGACCAGCTCCAGCCGGGTTACCGGCGCATCCTCGCCGACCGGCTGTGGCCGCGGGGACTGCGGAAGGAGGACCCAAGGGTCGGGCAGTGGCGGCCGGAACTGGCACCGAGCAACGAGCTTCGCCAGTGGTACGGCCACCAACCGGACCGCTTCGAGGAGTTCGCCGCGCGGTACCGGGCAGAACTCGAGGCGGGTGAGGCAGCCCGCGCGCTCGCGGACCTGAAGGACCTGGCGAAGCGGGAGAAGGTCATGGTGGTGACGGCGACCAAGGAACTCGACCACAGCCACCTGGCCGTGCTGCGCGATCTCGTGGACTGAGCACTGCACCCGGTCGGGACCTTCGACTCACGGTTCCCACCATCCGCGGTGATGCAATGGAGGTGAGCAACGAGGAGGAGGGTGCCATGACGGAGCAGACCTACATCGTGGTCGGGACCGATGGTTCGACCCATGCTGCGAACGCGGTGACGTGGGCGGCACACGAGGCCCAACGGCTGGGCGTGCCGTTACGGATCGTGACGGTGTTCGAACGCTGGGCCGAGATGCGTCCCGGTTCCGACGACGTGCATACCGTGGAGGAGCAGCACGCCCGCGGCCTCCTGGACCAGGCCAGGGACACCGTGCTCACCCGGTTCCCGGACCTGCAGGTGGAGACGGAACTGCGCTCGGGGGAACCGGAAGAGGAACTCGGCCGGGCATCCGCCGATGCGCAGTTGCTGGTGACCGGCACGCGTGGACGCGGCGGCTTCACCGGCATGCTCCTGGGATCGACCAGCCGGAGCCTCACCCTGCGCGCGGTCCCACCGCTGGTGGTGGTACCCGGGCCGCTGCCGCCCCCGGCCGGGCCGGTGGTGGTGGGCGTGGACGGTTCGGAGGAGGCCAAGCGGGCGCTGGACTTCGCCGCCGAGCAGGCCAACCAGCGGGGGGTGCCGCTCGTCGCAGTGCAGGTGCTGGCGGAACCTCCGTGGTTCGGGCCGGCCGAGGTGTACGGGGTTTGGGTGGAGGATGTGCGAACGCTCACCCAGGAAGCGCTGGACGAGGAACTCACCCCTGTGCGCCAGCGGTATCCCGACCTGGAGATCCGGACCAAGGTGCCGCGCGGGCACCCGGCCGAGGAACTGCGCCGGGCGGCCGATGGCGCACAACTCCTGGTGGTGGGGTCACGTGGGCGGTCGGTCGCGCGTTCGATGCTGCTCGGGTCGATCAGCCACGGCGTGCTCCACCACGCGCCCTGCCCGGTGGCGGTGCTCACATGATCACGGCGCCCAGCTGATCACAGCGCCCAGATGATCAGAGCGCCCGGATGATCCCGGCGCTCAGATGATCACGGCCGAGTCACGAGCTGTGCGCAAGATCACGAATTCGTAACTTCCGTGGCCGGGCCCTAGCATCCTGAGCCGAAACGTGGCTGCATGGTGATGCGCCCATCGGGTGCACCGGGGTCCACCCGGAAGCGAAGCCGCAACCGGCAACGGGGCCGTGTTGCGGCAACGCGGAGTTCGGGGGGTGTGCCGCCCGGCATCGGGCGGCACCGCACCCCCGGGACACCGGCTAGTTCTGGCCGTGCCCGTTCTGGTGCTCGGCGACCTTGGCGCGGACTTCTTCCATGTCCAGGCCCTTCACGGCGTCGACCAACTGGGTCAGCGCCTGTTCGGGCAGTGCACCGGCCTGGTTGAACACCAGGATGCCCTCACGGAAGGCCATCAACGTCGGGATGGAGGTGATCTGTGCCTGTGCGGCCAGGGTCTGCTCCGCCTCAGTGTCCACCTTGGCGAAGGTGATGTCCGGGTTGGCCTCGGAAACCTTGTCGTAGATCGGGGCGAACTGCTTGCACGGTCCGCACCAATCCGCCCAGAAGTCCACGAGCACGATGTCGTTGGACTCGATGGTCTCGCTGAAGTTCTCCGTGGTGATGTCGATGGTGGCCATCGATTGGCTCCTTGCCTGGGAAATGGGTAGCACCTCGTACAACACCACCGTAGGCACGCTATTCCGCCGGGCACACCTCCATGCGGTGCGGGCCGCGGGGGTGCAGGTCAGAACAGCGCCGGCTGCGTGGGCGGCACCGGTTCGTCGGAAGGTGCCGCTCGAGCACTGTCGGTGAGTGCCGGGTCCGCGCGCTCCGGGTCGTAGGAGCCGGCACCTTCCGACCCTCCGGCACGGCGCAGGGGCGCGCGTTGCCAACGGTCCTCGCGGCCGGTGTCCGGCGGCGGGCGGAATCCGAGCCGACGGCGTAGCGTGCGGACGCGATCGGACAGCCACCGCCGGTAGTCGGCGGAAACGTAGGCGGACCTGCCGTACAGCCGCCGGTAGCGGCCCACCAGATGGGGATGCTCGCGCGCGAGCCAGCCCAGGAACCACTCCCGGGCGCCGGGTCGCAGGTGCAGCGGCCCGGCGCTGATCCAGTCCGCCCCCGCCTCGGCGACCGCCGTGAACAGGGCTTCCAGGTGTTCATCGCTATCGGTGAGCCACGGCAGGATCGGCATGGCCAGCACGTGGCACCGCAGTCCCGCCTCACCGATCGCCCGGATCAGCCCGAGCCGCGCCGCCGGCGGGGGAGTGCCGGGCTCCACGGACTGCTGGAGTGCGGGATCGATGAACGCCAGGGATACGCCGACCTGCGCGGCCGGAGCCACGCGGGAGATCAGTGGCAGGTCGCGGCGGAGCAGGGGGCCCTTGGTGAGGATGGAGAACGGGGTCTCGGCGGCGGCCAGGGCCTCGATGATTCCCGGCATCAACCGGTATCTACCCTCGGCGCGCATGTAGGGGTCGGAGTTGGTGCCCAGCGCCACGTGTTCGCGCCCCCAGGACGGCCGCGCCAACTCGGCGCGGAGCACCTGGACGATATTGGTCTTCACCACGATCTGGGTATCGAAGTCCACCCCGGCGTCCAGGTCCAGGTACTCGTGGGTCCGGCGGGCGAAGCAGTAGGTGCACCGGTGCAGACAGCCACGGGTGGGGTTGATCGTCCAGGAGAAGGGCATCTGGGAGCCGGCCGGGACCTTGTTCAGCGCAGACCGGCAGGCGACCTCGTGGAAGGTCACGCCCGCGAACTCCGGGGTCCGCACGCTGCGGATCAGCCCCCGTAGCGGCAGCAGGGCCTGGGTGTCATCGATCTGCTGTGAAGCCCAACGCATACCCCTAGTCGAACACAGGTTCGAAGGATTGTCACTGGGGACTGCGGCGGGTCGCCGAACCGGGGCATGCCTGGCCCCGGTGGACCGGGGACGGAGGTGCGCCGGCCCATACGTCGGATCGGCGCAGGCCCGGGGATGAGCGCAGGGACGCATGAGTGGTGGTCGGGGCGAAGCCCGTCCGGGTGCGCCGGATCAGCGCAGGGGCGTACGGGCGGTGGCCGAGGCGAACCCCAACCACGTGTGCCGGTTACGTGCCCAGCACCAGCCGACCTTCGCCGCCCCGCGGCGCTCAGCACCGTCGCGCCCGGTGCCCCCGGAGATCCACAGGGCCGGCGTACGAGCATCCAGCCCGCCGCGTGCCTTGCGACGCCGGGAGGCGATGGTCATGAAGCAGTAGTTGGCGGTGAGTGCCTCGGGCCGGGCGAGCACCCAGAAGATGCCCTCGGTGAGCGTCAGGGGGGTGCGGCCCGCCGCTTCGAGCGCGGTCATGGCTTCCTCCGGGGAGGCGTTGCGCAGGTGATCGCCCCGGTCCACCCCGTGCACGAGGTAGGGCTCGGCCGGGACGTGGAGGCCGTCGATGGGAGCGAAGTCGTCCACGTCGGTCATGTCCTGGACCACGAAGCCCGGCTTGCCCGCGCGGACCATCAACGGTGCCAGGCGGGCCACCGAGATCCCGGGGAGCACCAGCAACGGCGACCCGTTTGCGCCCGGTGCACCTTCCGCGGCCAGGTGCGTATCGCCGTCGGCCATCTTCCGGATCCGCTCCTCGCTGATGCCGGCCATCGCGGGCACGCCCAACTCGATCAGACCGGCGACCTGCTCCGGCAACGAGGGCAGTGGCGGCAGGACCGGCGCGGTGGTGGTGGTGTGTTCAGTCACGGGCATCTCCAAGCAGGTGGCATCTGGCGTAGTGCGACGCTGGGCCAAGAACGGGCTGGCCGACGGCGGAACGGGCCGCTCTGCGGCGGGAAGAGGCGTGCCGGCGGCGAAACCGGGTGTACTCAGGCAAACGTCGCGTGGACTGCGGATGTTCCCCGGCACGCATGGGGACGCCGGCGGACGCCCAC
>CALKWS010000299.1 GCA_938004115.1 uncultured Ruaniaceae bacterium | reverse complement strand
GCTGATCGGCACCACCTACGGCCTGGTCTCCCTGGTGGGCCGGGAGGAGTGGGTGGGGGATCAGGTCGGGTCGCTGCTCGATCGGGTGCCCTGGGGCGCCTGGGCCGTCGTCTCGGTGCTGCTGGTGATCATCGTCGGCTTGGGCGCCGGCGCCCTGACGTTCACCGAGGCGTGGTGGAAGTACCGGCTGGTACGTGAACCCGGCGGCAGGTTCCTGGCCACCCGCGGCTTGCTCACGACCCGCTCCTTCACCGCCGACCAGGACCGGCTCCGGGGGGTGAGCCTCAGCGAGCCGCTGCTCACCCGGATGGTCGGCGGTGCCCGGCTGAGGCCGATCATGACCGGCGTGAGCCTGGCCCAGATGATGACCGAGAGTTCGGCCATGCTGCCCACCACCACCCGTGACGTGGCCGTCCGGGTGGCGAGTCAACTCCTGGGCCGGCCCGTCTTGTCCGAGGAGGGAAACCCTGCCGCCGGCGTGCTGCGTGCGCACCCGAGGTCGGCCCGACGGCGAGCGGTGGTGCGGTATCTGCTGGCGGTCGCGGCGATAGCCGTGGGGACGGGGGCGGGGGTGCTGCTGGAGTGGTGGAGCGCATGGGGCCTGCTCGTTCCGGTCGCGACGCTGCCCCCGGCAGTGGCGGCCGGCGTGGGGTACTACCGGGCGCTGGGACACCTGCTGTCGGGTGAGTACGTGTACCTGCGGCGGGGGTTCCTCAACCGCCGGACCGACGTGTTGCAGGTCCGAGGCATCAATGGTGCGCACGTGTCCCAGAGCCCGATCCAGCGGCTGCTCGGCCTGGCCTCCCTGACTCTCACCACGGCCGCCGGGGACCAGGGATACACCGGGGTGGATCTGGGCATCGGCGAGGCGACGGCCCTGGCCGCGACCCTCACCGGGGAACGACTCTCACCCGGGCCGAGCCCGGCGGACACCGGCCGGCACCAGGCTGCGGTCCTGGCTCAGGACGCCGCGACCGGCGGGTGAGCAGCACCGGCGGCCGGTGCGTCGTCCACCGCATCGCGTGCGGTGCGGACCCGCAGACCGGTGATGGCGAACGTCACGGTCGCGATCAGCACCGCCGCCGCGAACAGGTGGATCCCGACCAGTAATTCCGGCAACCCGGTGAAGTACTGGGCGTAGCCCACCACGGCCTGCGCCAGCGTCACCACCAGCAGCACCCGGATCCGGCGCTGGGCACGTGCCACCTCGGCCTCGGCGCCCGGCGCGGGACGGGCCCGGTGCAGCAGCACCAGCAACGCCACCACGATCGCGGTGAACACCCAGGCGGAGACGGCGTGGATCCTGGCGACCGACACCGGGTCCACGGCGAACCGGTAGCCGACGTTCTCATCACCGGAGTGCGGCCCGGCCCCGGTGACGACCACCCCGAGCACCACCAGCACCACGGTCGCCACGGCCAGCGCGATGGCCAGCGGGCGCAGCGCGCCGACACCGGTCGCCGCCAATGGGCGGGTAGGGCCGTCGGCCTCGCGCAGCCGGGCGACCAGGTACGCCGAGAGCGCCACCAGCGCGCCGGAGAGCAGGAAGTGGGAGCCCACTACCGCCGGGTGCAGCTCCACCCGCACGGTCACTCCGCCGACCACGGCCTGCAGCACCACCCCGGCCACGATGCCCACGGCCAGCGCCTCCACCGGCCGACGACGTAACTCCGGGCGGGTGCGTCCGTGCACCAGGGTCAGCACCACCAGAGCGAGCGCGATGAGCAGCACGATCCCGGCCAGCCCGCGGTTGGCGAACTCGATCAGCCCGTGGTAATCGGCGGCATCGCGTACCTGCGGCGTGAACTGACCGGGTTCACAGTTCGGCCAGGTGGAGCACCCCAGGCCCGATCCGGTCAGGCGCACCGCACCACCGGTGACGATGATGCCGATCTGCGCCACCAGGTTGGCCCATGCCACCTTGGGAATCAGACGAGTTACACGTTCGGGGCCCACCGCTCCAGAATACGTGTTCAGTCCGCCGACCCGGGCCAGCAGGTGCTGCACCCCACATCGACCGGCCGCACCGGCCGTCAGTGCCAGCGGAACCAGCGCAGGGCCGCCGCCGTGAACGCCACCGCCCAGGCGGTGAGCACCGCGGTGCACAGACCGACGGTGCCCACCTCGAGGTCCACCGCCGCCCGCAACCCGTCGCCCAGTGCCGCCGACGGCAGCCACCGGGCCCCGGACGGGATGAGCACCCCACCGCCGATCGCCATCAGTACCCACAATAGATTCGCACCGGCGAGTACCGCCTCGGTGCGAAGCGTGCCCGCCACCAGCATGGCCAGCGCGGTGAAGGCCGCCGTCCCGGCCACGAAGGGCACCACCGCCAGCGCGAGCCCGGCCGGTGGCGGCCGCCAGCCCAGTGCCAGCGCCAGCCCCGCCAGCAGCACCACCTGCACCACCTGCACGAACACCACCCCCAGGACCTTGCCCGCGAGCAGCCCGCCGCGGCCCAGGGGAGTGGTGGCCAGCAACCGCAGCGCCCCGGCACGGCGATCGAAACCGGTCGCGATCGCCGGGCCGGTGAAGGCGCTGGACAGCACGGCCAGCGCCAGCACTCCCGGGGCGATCAGATCGATCCGGTCCTGCCCCTGCGCCAGCGGCAGGGTGAACACGTCGGTGGTCGTGAGCACCACGAGGAACAGCGCCGGCAGGATGGCGGTGAGCAGCAGTTGCTCCCCGTGCCCCAGCACCGTCCGGACCTCGAACAGTGCCTGGGAGAGCACCATCCGGTACCACGGCGCCGCACCCGGGTCGGGCGCCCAGCGCCCCGCACCTGCCTCGACCGGCTCCGCGCTCATCGTGCCCTCCGGTTCATGACTCCTCCTGGCGCGTCAGGTCCAGGAACACCTCGCGCAGTCCGCGGCCGGTGGACACCTGCAGATCGTGCTCCTGAGCGAGGGCGCGGACGGCCCCCAGCGCCGCCGGGTCCAACCGCCCGCGCAGCGTGACCTCCTGAGCCGGTCCGTCCCACCGGGCCGGATGGCCCGCGGCCCCGGCCAGGTGCTGCGGCTCGCCGGCCGCCACTACCCGGCCCCGGTCGATGATCACCACCTGATCGGCCAGCGCCTCGGCCTCCTCCATCAGGTGCGTGCTCAGCACCACCGAGGTGCCGTCGTCGCGCAACTGCCGGATCAGGTCCCAGACCACTTCGCGGCCGTGCGCATCCAGGCCCGCGGTGGGCTCATCGAGGAACACCAGTTCCGGCCGTCCCACCAGGGCGAGCGCCAGCGCCAGGCGCTGGCGCTGGCCGCCGGACAACCGCCGCACCGAGGTCCGGGCGAACCCGTCGATACCCAACAGCCGGGCCAGGTCCCCGGGATCGCGGGGCCGGGCGTACAACCGGGAGACGTGGTCCAGCAACGCCCGCGCGTTGGCCATCACCGGCAGCCCCCCGTCCTGGATCATCACCCCGACCCGCGGGCGCAGCGCTGCGCCGTCGTGCTGGGGGTCCAGGCCCAGCACCCGTACCTGTCCCGCGTCCGCCCGGAGCAGACCCTCGCAGATCAGCATCGTGGTGGTCTTACCCGCCCCGTTCGGCCCCAGCACGGCGGTGATCCGGCCCGCCGGAGCCCGCCACGACAACTCCCGCAGCACCGGTGTGGAGCCGAAACTCAGGCTCACCCGGTCGAGTTCGACGCACGCCGTGGACACCTTGCCAGCCTAGTCCCGGCCAGGGCGGTACTGGCATCCGGCCCGGGCGGTACCGGCATGCAGTCCGGCGGCGCCGGCATCCGGCGACGGAGGCATCGCGCTCGCCGCCGGCGGGTCGTGAGCAGCCGCGGGCGGGGCTTGTGACCGCCCTCACTTAGGGCACCCTTGCTTGCAACCGCCCATTTGAGAAACGACAATGTTAAGTAATTCCCGGATCGACCGTTGTGGAGGTGCAGGGCGATGAGCCATGTGGTGAGCGAACCTGAGACCACCACGCGGGACCGGGTACTGAACCTCGTGGTGCAGCGGGGCCCGATCCGCGCCGCCGAACTCGCGGCCGAACTGCAGTTGACGTCGGCCGCCATCCGGCGCCACCTGACGGCGCTGGAAGAGGAGGGGCAGATCACCGTCCGCCCCGAGGCGCCCGCCCAGCCACGGGGCCGCGGACGCCCGGCGAAGCGGTACATCGCCACCACCGCGGCACACACCAAACTCCCGGAAGGGTACTCCCGGGCCGCGGTCATGGCGATCGAGCAGTTGCGCGACCAGTTGGGCGAGGACGCCGTCGAGGAGTTCGCGGACCGGCGCGCCGATGAGTTGGTTCGAAAGTACCGCCAGGGCGTGGAGTCGGTCGGCACCGACCCGGTGCGCCGCGCGGACGCGCTGGCCGACCTGCTCAGCAAGGATGGCTATGCTGCCTCGACGCGGCCGGTGGGCGACGGGCTCGCGGTGCAGTTGTGCCAGGGCCACTGTCCGATCCACGAGATCGCGGCGCACTACCCCCAGATGTGCGAGTCCGAGACCCGTGCGTTCTCGGAACTACTCGGCGTGCACGTACAGCGACTGGCCACCCTGGCCGGTGGTGAACACGTGTGCACAACGCACGTTCCCCCCGGCGTGCCACACGTCCCGACCCCGTCACCGGACCGTGACGACATGGAAGGAAATTGATGACGACCACCACACCGCAAGAGGCCAGCCAGCCTCGCGAGCAGCTCAGCCAGGAAGAGGCCATCGCCTCCTTCGGTTCCTACCAGTTCGGCTGGAGCGACCCCGATGTGGCCGGTGCCTCCGCACGACGCGGCCTGAACGAGGACGTCGTTCGTGACATCTCCCGGTTGAAGGACGAGCCGGAG
>CALKWS010000298.1 GCA_938004115.1 uncultured Ruaniaceae bacterium | reverse complement strand
TGGGTTTAGAACGTCGTGAGACAGTTCGGTCCCTATCCGCTGCGCGCGCAGGAAATTTGAGAAGGGCTGTCCCTAGTACGAGAGGACCGGGACGGACTAACCTCTGGTGTGCCAGTTGTTCTGCCAAGAGCACTGCTGGTTAGCTACGTTGGGAAGGGATAACCGCTGAAAGCATCTAAGCGGGAAGCCTGCTTCAAGATGAGATTTCCATGGGGCTTAGCCCCGAGAGGCTCCCAGTAGACCACTGGGTTTGATAGGCCGGGTGTGGAAGTGAGGACGAAAGACTCATGAAGCTGACCGGTACTAATATGCCGACAACTTGCCACACATATAAATCATGTGATTGCTACGCGTCCACTGTGCGGTTCCCGAGATACGGTCGGGTACCGACAACATCTCCATAGAGTTACGGCGGTCATAGCGAGGGGGAAACGCCCGGATCCATTCCGAACCCGGAAGCTAAGCCCCTCTGCGCCGATGGTACTGCGTGGGAGACTGCGTGGGAGAGTAGGTCGCCGCCGGACAACATTTCGCTGAGGGCCATCCAGTTTCACTGGGTGGCCCTCAGTCGTGTCCGGACATATCGCGCCGATAGTGTGGCGCCGAGGAACGAGGTGAACCGCCGTGCGATCAGACAATCACGAGAGACGCTCCGGGACCGGGCGCGGCGGCGCCGGCCGTCCTGGCGGCCAGGACCGCGGGCGCCGCGGGAGGACCGAGGCTCAGCGCGGCGGTGTCCGGGGACGCGGTCCCTACGCCGGATCGCGGCGCGGGGGCTCACCGGCGCCGGACCGCGAGGGCCGCCCGTCCCGCGAGGACCGCCCGTCCCGGCCGGCGCGGGCCCGTGACCAGGAGGGACGAGGCGCGCAGGAACATGACGAGCCGCCCCTGCCCGAGGGGGTCGAGGCGGCCGACCTGGATCGTGCCGTGCGTTCTCGCCTGCGCACGTTGTCCAAGCCGAATGCGGACCGCGTGGCCCGGCACCTGGTGATGGCCGGTGAACTGATCGACAGCGACCCCGAACGCGCTTACGCCCATGCCCAGGCGGCATCCCGGCGTGCCGGCAGGGTCGACGTCGTGCGTGAGGCGGTGGCGCTGACGGCCTACGCCCTGGGCCGGTACGGGGAGGCACTGCGCGAGCTGCGCACCGTGCGCCGGCTGTCCGGGGAGGACCTGCACCGGGCCATCGAGGCTGACTGCGAACGCGGCCTGGGCCGCCCCGAACGTGCTCTGGCCCTGGCCGCCGAGGCACCTGCCACCATGGCGGCGACCGACCGGGTGGAACTGGCCATCGTGGAGTCCGGCGCCCGGTTGGACCTGGGCGAGCCGGAGGCGGCGCTGCTGGCGCTGGAGCAGGTGGACGGCGTGGGCGGGCCCGCTGAACGACTCCGACTCGCCGAGCACCGCGCCACCGTGCTGGACGCGCTCGGCCGGGACGCGGAGGCCGCACGCCTGCGCGCGGCCCTACCCGGTGCCGAGGACGAGGTGGTGTTCCAGGAGATTCCGATCGAGGAAACCGGCGACGACCGCGCCGAGCACCACCCCGGTGCGGACGCGGCGGACCCCGGCTCACCCGACACCCAGCAGGAGCGGCCGTGAGTGGCCTGCTCGCCAGCCCACGGGCACTGCGTGAGGCATTCGACTGCGCCCTCCTCGACCTGGACGGGGTGGTCTACCGCGGGCCGCAGGCGGTGCCCCACGCCGCGGCCGCTGTCGGGGAGGCCAGGGCGCTGGGGATGGGCACGATGTTCGTCACCAATAACGCCTCCCGCACCCCGGACGCCGTGGCCGATCACCTCACCGACCTCGGGATTCCTACCGGGCCCGAAGAAGTGATGACCGCCGCGATGGCGGTGGCCGCGCTCGTGGCCGATGAAGCAGATAGCACCACCCGGGTGCTGGTGGTCGGCGGGCGCGGACTGCGCCGGGCCCTGGCGGATGAAGGCCTCCACATCGTCGAGTCGGCCGATGAGGCTCCCACCGTCGTCGTCCAGGGATTCGACCCGGCACTGACCTGGTCGGACCTGGCCGAGGCCGCGTACGCCATCGCCAGGGGTGCGGAGCACGTGGCCTCCAACATGGATCAGAGCCTGCCCACCGAACGAGGCTTCGCCCCCGGCAACGGCGCCCTCGTCGCAGCCGTGGTCGCGGCGACCGGCCGCCCTGCCCGCTCCTCGGGCAAACCAGCACCACAGATCTTCCACCAAGCGGCGCAGTCGTGCCACGCACGCACCCCCCTGGTGATCGGTGACCGGCTGGACACCGACCTGGCCGGGGCGCGCGCCGCACAGTACCCGGGCCTGTGGGTGAACACCGGAGTCGACGGCCCCACCGAGGTGGTGCGCGCCCTCCCCGCCCAGCGCCCCGCGTTCCTGGGCGCCGACCTCCGCTGCCTCGCCGACCCCCACCCGGCACCCCAGCAGCACGGGGAATGGTGGGTGTGCGAGGCCGCGGCGGCACGGGTCCACCGCGACGCGCTCATCGTCCGCCGAGCGAGCCAGGAGGTGGACATCGACGCCGATACCGAGTTGAGCCTGGACGAGTTGCGCGCCGCGGCGGCTGCGGCCTGGGCAGCCGCCGACGCACTGGGTGTGGACACCGTGCTGGGGACGGATTTCCCACAGATCGGCCTCGCCGACCCCGAGCGGGAGCACCTGGCGCGGTAGCGTGAGTGTAGGAGGAGGCAGGAGTGAGTAGTGCATCAGAGGACGTCACCGCCGCGCTACGCGCGGTGGAGCAACTGTCGGACGACGACCTGGCCGCCCACGTGCCCGCCTACGAGGCGGTCTACCGCGCCCTGCAGGACCGATTGGCCGACGCCGAGAACTGAGGTGAGTAGACGCGTTCGGCTCGACGCCGAGTTGGTTCGCCGGGGACTGGCACGGTCCCGGGCCCATGCCGCGCAACTGATCGGCACCGGGGCGGTGCTGGTGGACGGACGACCGGCGACCAAACCCGCCAGCCAACTCACCACGGCCCAGGCGGTGCGTGTGGTGGAGTCGCCCGGGGCGGAACCCGATTACGTCTCCCGGGGGGCTCACAAGCTGGCGGGAGCGTTGGAGGCACTCGGGGAACGGGCGCCGAGGATCGAGGGCGTGCGCGCCCTGGACGCGGGCGCGTCCACCGGCGGCTTCACGGACGTGCTGCTACGTCGCGGCGCTACGCACGTCGTCTGCGTGGACGTCGGCTACGGACAACTGGACTGGCGGCTACGCAACGACGACCGCGTCACCGTGCTGGAGCGGACCAACGTGCGGGCGCTCACGGCGGAACAGGTGGCGCCGGCCCCCGGCCTGGTCGTGGCCGACCTGTCCTTCATCTCACTCACCCTGGTGCTACCGGTGCTGGTGGATGTCAGCGCCCCGCAGGCCCGGATGATGCTCATGGTCAAACCCCAGTTCGAGGTGGGCCGGGAGCGGTTGGGTGCCGGCGGTGTGGTCCGCGATCCCGCGCTGCACCACTGGGCGGTCGCCCACGTTGCCCGCCACGCACAGCAGCAGGGGGCCGGCGTCCTCGATGTGGTGGCCAGTCCGCTTCCCGGGCCGCGGGGGAACGTGGAGTACTTCTTGCACCTGGTCCGCAGCGCACAGGACAGTGCGGTGCCGGTGCTGGAGGAGGACCGACTGTCCGAGGCCATCCGGACTGCGGTGGCCACCGGACCGGCAGGAGGGCGGACATGAGCCGCCGGTTCCTCCTCCAGGCCCACCCGCGCCGGCCCGAAGCCCGGCACGCCGAGCAGGTCGTCGCCCGGGAACTGGACAAATACGGCATCGAAGCCGTGTCCGATCCCGGCACCGGCGACGTCGAACTCGCGATCGTCCTGGGCGGGGACGGCACCATATTGCGGGCGGCGGAGATGGTCCGCGGGCACAGCACCCCCCTGGTGGGTATCAACCTCGGTCACGTGGGGTTCCTGGCCGAGTACGAGGTGGAACAGGTCGTCGACCTGGTTCGCCGCGCCGCCGAGCAGGACTACACGGTCGAGGAACGGATGACCCTGGATCTCGCCGTCCAGCAGCCCGACGGCACGGTGGAGTCCGGGTGGGCCATCAACGAGGTCTCCGTGGAGAAGGACCAGCGGGAGCGGATGATCGAGGTCGCGCTCGGTATCGACGGCCGCGCCCTGTCCACCTTCGGCTGCGACGGAGTGGTGCTCGCCACCCCGACCGGATCGACCGCCTACGCCTTCTCCGCCGGCGGGCCGGTGGTGTGGCCGGACGTGGAGGCGATGCTGATGGTCCCGGTGAGCGCACACGCCCTGTTCGCCCGACCGTTGGTGGTGGGCCCCGATTCGCGGATGTCGGTGGAGGTCCTCGCCCGCTCCGGCACCCCCGCGGTGATCTGGTGCGACGGGCAGCGGCGGATGATCGCCCCACCCGGAGCGCACATCGACGTGGTCCGCGGAAGCGAACCGGTGCGGCTGGCCAGGTTCAACACCGCCCCCTTCACGGCCCGGTTGGTGGACAAGTTCAACCTGCCGGTCCAGGGATGGCGCGGAGCGGGAGCGGGGCAGCAACCATGATCGAGGAACTGGCGATCACCGACCTGGGGGTGATCTCCTCCGCCCGGATCGAACCGGGCCCCGGGCTGACGGTGATCACCGGCGAGACGGGTGCCGGCAAGACCATGGTGCTCAGCGGTCTGGACCTGATCCTGGGCCGCAAGGCGGACAGCGGCGCGGTCCGGCCCGGTGCCGAGAGCGCGACCGCCGAGGGCCGCCTCGTGCCGCCGGAGGGCCACCCCTCTGTTCAAGTCGCAGTCGATGCCGGTGCGCTGTTGGACGACGGCGCGCTGCTGGTGGCCCGCACGGTGAACGCCACCGGTCGCTCGCGGGCCTACCTGGGCGGACGGTCGGTCCCGGCGGGGCTGCTCACCGAGGTGGGTGAGAGCCTGGTGACGGTGCACGGGCAGGCCGATCAACAGCGGCTGCGCTCCGTGACCCATCAGCGCGACGCCCTGGACGACTTCGCCGGCCATCACGCGCTGCGGGCCGCGTACACCGAAGCGTTCCGCCGCGCCCAGCGGGCCGCACGGGAGTTGCAGGAGTGGGACGCCGACCAGGGCCGGCGCGCCGCCGAGCTCGAGCATCTCGAACGGGCCGTGGAGCAGATCGACGCCCTGGAGCTACAGCCCGGTGAGGACCAGGCGCTGCGCACCGAGGCCGAGCGGCTCGGCAACGTGGAGGAACTGCGTATCGCGGCGGCTGCGGTGGGGCAGGCCCTGTCCGGCACGCCCGAGGCCGACGAACCGACCGTGCTCGCCCTGCTCGAGGGCGCTCGCCGTCATCTGCAGACCGCGGCGGCGTTCGATGAGACGCTGCAGCACTGGGCGGAGCAGCTCGACCAGGCCTCCTACCTGCTCTCGGACCTGTCCACCGAGGCCGCTGACTACACCGGCCGGCTGGAGGCCGACCCCGGCCGCCTGGAGTACCTTCACCAGCGCCGCGCGAGGATCGCCGACCTGGCCCGGGAGTTCCTCCCGGCCCCCGGTGCGGAGCAGGACGCCGGGGAGGAGACCGACACCGCCGACCTCCTGCTGCGATTCTCCCGGCAGGCCCACGACCGCATCGGTGACCTGACCGCCCCCGGAGCCGGCCGGGACCGGCTGGTGCAGGAACTGGAGGAGGCGCAGGCCGAGACCGACAGACTGGCCGGTGAACTGACCAGGTCCCGGCAGGCGGCCGCGGAGGCCATGTGCTCGGCCGTGACCGAGGAACTGACCGCCCTGGCGATGAGCGGCGCGCAACTGCACGTGCAGATCGAGCCCCGGTCCGAACCCGCCGAGCACGGCGCGGACGAGATCCGGTTCCTGCTCACCGCCCACCCCGGAGCACCTGCCCGGCCCCTGGGCAAGGGCGCCTCCGGCGGCGAACTGTCCCGGGTGATGCTGGCCCTCGAGGTGGCCCTGGCGCGTTCCCGGGCCGGCCAGGCCGAACCCCTGCCCGCGTTCGTGTTCGACGAGATCGACGCCGGTGTCGGCGGGCGGGCCGCGGTCGAAGTAGGTCGCCGGCTGGCCGAACTGGCCCGGCACACCCAGGTGATCGTGATCACCCACCTGGCGCAGGTCGCGGCGTTCGCCGAGAAGCACCTCGTGGTCACCAAGCGCACCGAGGGGCAGAGCGTGACCAACAGTGATATCGAGCACGTCGAGGGCGAGCGACGGGAGACGGAGTTGGCCCGTATGCTCTCCGGCGAGGAGGACTCCGACGCGGCCCGCCAGCATGCCGCTGAACTGTTAGCGCGCACCGGCGTGCCACGATAGGTCGGATGAGAACACTGTCACGACGCGAACAGGCCGAGGACGGGCCGCCGGAGGGCGGCCTGCTCAGCGTGCGCGTGGACGGGCGCACCAAGTCGCTGACGAAGCGATTGCGGCCCGGCGAGGTCGCGGTGATCGACCACATCGATATCGACCGCGTCTCCGCCGAGGCGCTCGTGGCCGGACGGCCGGCGGCCGTGCTGAACGCGGCGGTGTCCATCTCCGGGCGGTACCCGAACCTCGGGCCGCAGATCCTGATCGACGCCGGCATCCCGCTGATCGACGACCTCGGGCCGGACGTGATGAGCCTGTCGGAGGGCAGCAAGGTCCGCATCGACGGCGACGCGGTCTACGACGCCGAGGGCGCCCTGGTGGCCCAGGGCAGTGTCCAGACCCCGGAGACGATCGAAGCGGTCATGGAGGAGGCCCGCGCCGGGTTGTCGGTGCAGCTGGAAGCCTTCGCAGCGAACACGATGGACTACATGCGTCAGGAGCGTGAACTGCTCCTGGACGGTGTGGGCGTCCCCGACGTCCGCACGAACCTGGACGGGCGCCATGTGCTCATCGTGGTGCGCGGCTACCACTACCGGGAGGACCTGAACATGCTCAGGTCCTACATCCGGGAGTACCGCCCGGTGCTCATCGGGGTGGACGGCGGCGCCGATGCGATCCTCGAAGCCGGCCTGAAGCCGGACATGATCGTCGGGGACATGGACTCGGTCTCCGACCAGACCCTGCTCAGCGGCGCCGAGATCGTCGTGCACGCCTACCGTGACGGGCGCGCCCCCGGACGGGACCGGGTGGAACAACTCGGCCTGGAACCGGTGGTTTTCCCTGCCACCGGCACCAGCGAGGACATCGCCATGCTGCTCGCCGACGACAAGGGCGCCGAACTCATCGTGGCGGTCGGCACCCATGACACCCTGGTGGAATTCCTCGACAAGGGACGGGCCGGGATGGCCTCCACGTTCCTGACCCGGTTGCGCGTCGGCGGCAAACTCATCGACGCCAAAGGCGTTTCCCGGCTGTACCAGCACCGCATCTCCAACTGGCAGTTGACCGGGTTGGTGCTGGCGGGGCTGGCCGCCCTCATCACCGCCCTGGCCGTGACCCCGGCGGGCCAGACCATCTTCGGCATCCTGCTCGCCCGGCTCGATGACATCGCCTCCTGGTTCCGCGGCCTGTTCGCGGCGATGTTCTGAGGCGACATGCACCTGGAGGACCGTACGTGATCGACTTCCGTTATCACATCGTCTCGCTCATCGCCGTGTTCATGGCGCTGGCGGTGGGCATCGTCATCGGTGCCGGACCGTTGCGGGACTACCTGGCCGAGGAGCTCTCCGGTCAGGTCGACCAGTTACGGGTGGAACGGGAAGAACTGCGCCAGGCGTTGGAGGACGCCGAGGCGGACAACGCTGAGACCGCCCAGTTCGTCGCTGCGGCGAGCCCGCTACTCCTCAGCGGTGCACTCGAGGGCCGGACCGTGGCCGTGGTGCAACTGCCGGACGCCGATGGCGACGTGGTGGACGCCGTACTGGGCACGCTGGACCAGGCCGGGGCGCAGGTCAGCGCGCGAGTGGAACTGACGCAGGACTGGACCGACCCCGGACAGCGGGCGTTCCGGTCCGGGATCGCGGGCAACATCGCCCCGTACCTGAACCCGCAGCCGAGCGATGACGCCAGCACCGACCACATCCTGGGGATGGCACTGGGCCAGGCCTTGACGCTACGGGACCCGGAGAACCTCAATCAGGCCTCGGAGCAGGCGCAGGCGATGTACGACCTGCTCATCTCCTCCGAACTGCTCGGTGAGATCGACGAACCCACCGAACCGGCGTACGGGACCGTGGTGATCGCCGGAGCGGAACAGCCCGAGGACGCCGAGGAAGCCGCCCAGATCAACGCGGCGATGACCATCACCCTGAGCGGCCTGGCCGAGACCGGTGAGGGGAACGTACTCGCCGGCGTCGCCCGCGGCGAGGGGGACCTGGTGTTGTCCGTGCGTGATCAGGAGGCGCTCGCCACCTCGATCAGCACCGTGGACGGAGTGGACCTGATCACCGGTCAGGTCACCGTGCCACTGGCCTTGGCAGCGGACATCGCCGGCGACAGCCGCGCCTACGGCACCGCTGACAGCGCCGAGGCAGGCCTGCCGGGTGAGGTCGACCTGATGCCGCCCGACCCGGAGGAATTCGCACCGGGCTCCCCTGACGCGCCGGCCGACGAGGACGGCGAGGCCGACCCGGACGGGGAGGCTGATCCGGAGGACGGGGCCGACGGCGAGGAGGAGTTCGTCGGCGGTGACCAACCCGACGGGGCATCCGGATGAGCCGGGCCGGTGCGCTCGTCCTGGGCGCCGTGATGACCGCCGGGGCGCGGGAGCTCATCCGCGCGGTCACGACGGCGGACGGGCCCAGGCTCACCCGGACGAACTACCGGGGCGCGCGGGTCAGCCTGGCCGGGGGCCTGGGCACCGCCGCGGGTGCGGTAGCCGCCGGTGCCGCCACGGGCGGTTCGCAGGGGCGGGCCGCGGCACTGGTCAGCGCCTGCGCCGGCGTGCTCGGTGCGATCGACGACCAGAACACCAGCGCCGCGGACAAGGGACTGCGCGGACACCTACGGGCGCTGGCCAACGGCAGGCTGACCACCGGGGCGGCGAAACTCCTCGGCATCTCCGCCTCTGCGCTGGTCGGCGCCGCGGTGGCGGCCCACGGCCGCCAGGGCGCGACGGTACCGCGGGCGCTGCCTGGCGCTCAGGCCACCTCCCGCGCCGCTGACGTGCTCACCAGCGGGGCGCTGATCGCCGGGACCGCCAACCTGCTCAACCTGTTCGACCTGCGACCCGGCCGCGCACTGAAGGCGGGAGCGGTGCTGAGCACACCGGCCCTCCTGGCGGGCGGGCCCGCCGCGCGGCTCGCCACCGGGGCACTCGCGGTGGTCGCCGCGTCCTGGCCCACCGACCTGCGGGAGGAGACGATGCTCGGCGACGCCGGGGCGAACGCCCTGGGTGCGCTGGTCGGCACCGCGCTGGCCTCCCATCCCAACCGCGGGCTGCGCACGGGCATGCTGGCCGGTGTGGTGACCCTGACCGTGCTGAGCGAGAAAGTGAGCTTCTCCCGGGTGATCGAGCGCACGCCACCCCTGCGCGCACTGGATGCCTGGGGTCGATCGGGGTGAGGGCGCGGTACCTGCTCGGTGGGATAGCCGGGGCGGCCACGCTGATCGCCGCCCTGACCGTGGTCTCCCGGGTGCTGGGCTTCGGGCGTTGGCTGGTGCAGTCGGCCACGGTGCAGGCCAGCGCCGTCGGCACCGCCTACGGTGCGGCGAACCTGGTGCCGAACGTGCTGTACGAGGTGGTCGCCGGGGGCGCGCTGGCCGGAGCGGTGATCCCCGTCCTCGCCGGTCCCATCGCGCGGCGCCTGCGCGGGGAGGTCAACCAGATCGCCTCGGCACTGCTGACCTGGGCGTTGGCGGCGCTGACGCCGGTGGCGCTGGTGCTGGGCCTGTTCGCACGCCAGATCGCCGGGCTGCTGCCCGCGCCCGAGGGTGCGGATGCGGCCGCGCAGGTCGAACTGATCACGTACTTCCTGATCGTCTTCTCCCCGCAGGTCGTGCTCTACGGCGTCGGCGTGGTGCTCACCGGGATCCTGCAGGCGCACAAACGTTTCCTGGCCCCCGCCCTGGCGCCGATCCTGTCCACCCTCGTGGTGATCATCACCTACCTCGCCTTCGGTGCCCTGGCCGATGGGCTCCAGGACGAACCCGGCCGGCTCTCCGACGTGGCCCTGGCGGTGCTCGCCTGGGGCACCACTGCCGGCGTGGCGGCGATGGCACTGCCGCTGTTGATACCGGTGTGGCGCACCGGGGTGCGGCTGCGGCCCACGTTCCGGTTCCCGCCCGGCGTCGGCCGCCGGGCGCGGTCGCTGGCCGTGGCCGGGCTCGGCGCACTGCTGGCGCAGCAGATCTCCGTGCTCGTGGTGATGCTGCTCGCCCTGGAGCGTGGCGAGGACGGCACGATCAACCTGTTCCAGTGGTCCCAGGCGGTGTACTGGTTGCCCTACGCGGTGCTCGTCGTGCCACTGGCCACCGCGGTCTACCCGCGGCTGGCGGAACTGGCCAATCACCATGACCTGGCCCCCTTCGCCCGGGTGGCCGAGACCTCCACCCGGGCGGTCCTGGCAGTGTCGTTCGCCGGAGTGGCCGGGCTGATCGCGGTCGCCCCCGCCGTCGCCCAGGTGTTCGCTACCTGGAACGACACCACCGGGATGGCCGAGGCGCTCACCTGGATGGCCCCCGGCGTGGTGGGACTGGGCCTGATCTTCCACGTCAGCCGGGTGCTGTACGCCATGGACCGGGCCCGGGTGGCGCTGGCGGCCACGTCGGCCGGCTGGCTGCTGGTCTCGGTGACGGCCGTGGTCGCGGTGCGCTACCTGGCACCGGCGGGCGGGGACGGCCCGGCCACGCTGGTGGGCCTGGGCGTGGCGCACAGCGTGGGGATGACCGCGGCGGCGATCGCACTGCTGGGTGCCTTCGCGCACGTCGTCCACCGCCCGGTGCTACGGGCCATCACCCGCTCGGTGCTCTGCGCCGTCCTTGGCACCGTGCTCGGCGCGATGCTCGGCCGGGTGGCCACCGACACCGTGCTCACCCTCGGGGGACCGTCGCTGATCGCTGCCATCATGGCCGGCATGCTCGGGGCCGTGGCGTCCATGGGCGCGGTCGCGCTCGTGGTCGCGGTGGGGGACCGTGGCACCATCAACGTGTTCAGGAGGGTTCGTGGCTGACCTGAGGATCATGCAGCTGACCGGGACCACCACCGGCGGTGCCGGACGGCACGCCCAGGACCTGGCCCGTGGGCTGCGGGAGCAGGGGCACCTGGTGGTGCTCGCCGGTCCGGCCGACGTCATCGCCGCCCTGCCGCCGCCCACGGCGGTGGTGGGCATCACCGAACGCCCCCGGCCGCAGGACGCGCTCACCGTCGGCCGGCTGCGCCGGTTGGCTCGCGGTGCGCAAGTGGTGCACGCCCACGGCCTGCGGGCCGGAGCGCTGGCGGCGTTGGCGCTGCTGGGCCGCCGTCACCCGGCGCTGGTGGTGACGTTGCACAACAAACCGGTCGGCGGCAGCGCGGTGCGGTCGGTGGGCGCACTGCTGGAGCGGCTGATCGCCCGGCGGGCGCACCTGGTGCTGGGGGTGTCCGGGGATCTGGTGCAGCGGGCCCGGGAACTGGGCGCCGCCCGGGCCGAGCGGGCACTGGTGCCGGCCCCGTTCCCACCGGGGCAGGTCACCGGGCCGGACGGCGAGCAGCGAGCGCGCGCACGGGCCGCCCTGGGCCTGGGCGAGGACGTGCCGGTGGTGCTGACCACCGCCCGGCTGGCGCCGCAGAAGGGGCTGGACCTGCTGGCCCGCACCGCGGCCGACCTGCACCGCCGGGTGCCCGAGGTGTGTTGGTTGATCGCCGGCGATGGTCCGCTGCGAGCCGAACTGGCCGCCCAGTGCGAACGGGAGGGGCTGCCGGTACGCCTGCTGGGCCACCGCAGCGACGTGCCGGACCTGCTCGCCGCGGCCGACGTCGTCGTCTCCACCAGTTCCTGGGAGGGCCAGCCGCTGAACCTGCAGGAGGCCCTACGCGCCGGGCGCCCCGTCGTGGCCACCGACGTGGGCGGCACCGGGGAGGTCACCGGGGAGGCCGCCAGGTTGGTGCCCTACGGCGATGCGGCGGCACTGGCCGAGCAGATCAGCGGCCTCCTGGCCGACCCCGAGGAGGCCGCACGGCTGGGTGCCGCCGCCCGGCGCCGCGCCGCCGAACTGCCCAGCCGGGCCGACACCCTGGCCCAGGTCCAACGCTGCTACCGACAGGTGATCTGAGCGCCTCCGGCGGGGCGTCCGGATCGCTGTTAGCATGGGAGTCCGTGGTGATCTCTTCGGACCGGTACCCCGGTAACCTGCCCCCCGTTCCCCGGCACATCTTCGTCACCGGCGGAGTGGCATCCTCCCTCGGCAAAGGCCTCACCGCGGCGAGTCTGGGCCGGCTGCTCGCCTCCCGCGGCATGCGGGTGACGATGCAGAAGCTCGACCCGTACATCAACGTGGACCCGGGCACGATGAACCCGTTCCAGCACGG
>CALKWS010000297.1 GCA_938004115.1 uncultured Ruaniaceae bacterium | reverse complement strand
GCTACCGCAACCGGTGGGGCCGCGAGCGGTCCTACTCCACCGGGTTCGAGGGCGTGATCTCGTTCATCATGCGCAAGCACTCCGAGACCGAGTCGGACTGGTCCCGGGAGCGGTACGAGGAGTACATGCGCGAGGTGCCGTGCCCGGCGTGCAAGGGTGCGCGGCTGAAGCCGGAGGTGCTCGCCGTACGCGTCGGCGGCAAGTCCATCGCCGAGGTGTGCGACCTGCCGATCGACCAGGCCAAGGAGTTCCTGGACGGGCTGGAACTGGGTCCCCGGGAGGCGGCGATCGCCGGCCAGGTGCTCAAGGAGATCCATGCCCGGATGGGGTTCCTGCTGGACGTGGGGCTGGACTACCTGTCGATGTCCCGTGCCGCGGCTACCCTCTCCGGTGGTGAGGCCCAACGGATCCGGCTGGCGACGCAGATCGGCTCCGGGCTGGTCGGCGTGCTGTACGTCCTGGACGAGCCCAGTATCGGGTTGCACCAGCGTGACAACCGGCGCCTGATCGAGACCCTGACCCGGTTACGGGACCTGGGCAACACCCTGATCGTGGTGGAGCACGACGAGGACACCATCCGCACCGCCGACTGGGTGGTGGACATCGGCCCCGGGGCGGGTGAACTCGGCGGACAGATCGTGCACTCCGGTTCCTACGAGGACCTGGTGGACAACACCGACTCGCTCACCGCGGACTACCTGGCCGGGCGCCGGGAGGTGCCGGTACCGCCGCAACGGCGCGAACCTCACCCGGACCGGCGGATCACCGTGCACGGAGCGCGGGAGAACAACCTCAAGTCGGTCACCGTCGACTTCCCGCTGGGGTGCTTCGTCGCGGTGACCGGGGTGTCCGGGTCCGGCAAGTCCACGCTGGTCGATTCGGTGCTGTACAAGGTGCTCGCGAACGAACTCAACGGTGCCCGGCTGGTGCCGGGCCGGCACAAGCGGGTCACCGGGCTGGACACCTTGGACAAGGTGGTGCACGTGGACCAGAGTCCGATCGGACGCACCCCGCGGTCCAACCCCGCCACCTACACCGGGGTGTGGGACCACGTCCGCAAGTTGTTCGCGGAGACCCAGGAGGCCAAGGTCCGCGGGTACACCCCCGGACGGTTCTCGTTCAACGTCAAGGGCGGCCGGTGCGAGGCGTGCTCGGGTGACGGCACGCTGAAGATCGAGATGAACTTCCTGCCCGACGTGTACGTGCCGTGCGAGGTGTGCCACGGGGC
>CALKWS010000296.1 GCA_938004115.1 uncultured Ruaniaceae bacterium | reverse complement strand
TCAACGACGTGGGGGAATCCCCGGCCAGCCCGCAGTCCGGTGACGCCCGCCCGGACGTCAAACCCGAGGCGCCCGGCGCCCCGACCGTGGAGTTCGGCGACCAGGAACTGAGCCTGAACTGGAACGAGCCCGCGAACGAGGGCACCCCGATCACGCACTACGACGTGCGGATCTCCCCCAGCGGCGGCGGCAGCGACCAGGTCACGGTCACCGGGACCAGCCACACCTGGACCGGTCTGACCAACGGGCAGGCGTACACGTTCCAGGTTCGCGCCGTCAACGACGCACCGGACCCGGGGGACTGGAGTTCCTGGTCCGTGGCCGAGATCCCCTCCGGGCCACCGCTGCGGCCGGAGGCTCCTAACGCGACCCGGGTCGACATCGCCGCCGGCGGGCAACTGCAGGTGCGGTGGACCGAGCCGGACAACAACGGTGACTCCATCGACCGCTACCGCCTGTTCATGTACAAGGACGGGCAGCAACAACCGGTGATCACCGTGGACGGGTCCACCAGGCAGCGCACTCTGACCGTGGACAACGCCCATGACTACGAGTTCGCGGTCGTCGCCGAGAACCGCGCGGGGGAGTCGGAGATGTCGCCCCGGTCCGCCCCGGTGCGGTCCTTCGGCGCCCCTGGCCGGACCACGGGCGTCAGCGCCTCCCCGACCGGCCAGAGCGGCCGGGCCACCATCGACTACACCGCCCCGGACGACAACGGTCAACCGATCTCCCGCTACGAGTACCGGCTGGGCTCCGGCAGCCCGCGGGCCCTGCCGTCCGGCAAGGAGATCAGCGGCCTGAGTAACGGGCAGAGTTACACCGTGCAGGTGCGGGCATGTAACACCTACTGCGGGCAGTGGAGCGCCGCATCGTCCTCCTTCGTGCCCTACGGGCCGCCCGGTGCGCCGTCGGTCTCCTCCTCCGCCAACGGTCGGCAGGTCACCTTCACCTGGCAGTCGCCCGCAAGTAGCAACGGGGCTCAGGTGACGGCGAGCCGATACCGCCTCAACGGCGGTTCGTGGCAGTCGGTGAGTTCCCGTAACGGGTCCATATCCGAGACGGGCGCCTGGGAGCAGAACCACCGGATCGAAGTCGAGGTACGCAACGAACACGGCCGGTGGAGCAGTACGGCCACCCGCAGCCAGCGCGCCGACAAGGAACCACCGCCGCCCGAACCTGATCCCGTGCCCCGGGCGTGGGTGACGAAGGGTGACGCGATGTCATGTGATATCGGGACGAACTGCCACTCGTTCAGGCTGCATTGGTCGGACTGGCCCTCGGGTACGTACCAGGTGAACGTGCGGGCCTCCGGTTCGCAGTGCGGCACGTTCGATACGTCGACCCGGAACGGCCCGTACAGCATCTCCATGGGTGGCAACGGCAGCGCGATCGTCAGGCACCAGGGTTACACGCCTCCGCACTATGGCTCCAACTGCACCGCGACCGTGCGCCCGTCAATCTCCGGTGCACCGTCCGATGCAGTGATCGAAACACGGGACTGGTGAGATACCCACGGTGACAAGGAGAACACTGCGTTGACCGCAACCGACACCGCCACGATGACGCCCGAGCGCGCCGCGTGGTTCGCCGAGACGTTCCACCGGCTGGTCCAGAACGTCTCCGAGGCGATCCTGGGCAAGGCGCACGTGGTCCGGCTCGCCTTCACCTGCCTGCTCTCCGGCGGACACCTGCTCCTGGAGGACTACCCAGGCACCGGCAAGACCTCCCTGGCCCGCGCGCTGGCGGCCACCGTGCAGTCCTCCCACTCCCGGATCCAGTTCACCCCCGACCTGCTGCCCTCCGACGTCACCGGCGTGACGATCTACGACCAGGAGACCAAACGCTGGGACTTCCACAAGGGCCCGATCTTCGCCACCGTGGTGCTGGCCGATGAGATCAACCGCGCCTCGCCGAAGACCCAGTCCGCGCTGCTGGAGGTGATGGAGGAGGGTCGCGTCACCGTGGACGGCCGCCCGCACGAGGTCGGTAGCCCGTTCATCGTGCTGGCCACCCAGAACCCGATCGAGCAGGCCGGCACCTACCGCCTACCGGAGGCGCAGCTGGACCGGTTCCTGATGCGCACCTCCCTGGGCTACCCCGATGCCGAGTCCACCGTGCAGATCCTCGCCGGATCCGCCGTCCGGGACCGCACCGCCGGCCTCACCCCGGTGATCACCGGCACCGCCGTGGTGGACATGGCCGAACTGGCCTCCACGGTGTACATCGACCCGGCCGTGCTCACCTACATCACCCACCTGGTGGAGGCCACCCGCACGGCACCGGAGATCGCGCTGGGCGTGAGCGTACGCGGCGCCTTGGCGCTGGTGCGCACCGCCAAGGTGTGGGCCGCCTCCCAGGGACGCCACTACGTGATCCCCGACGACGTCAAGGCCCTGGCCGAACCGGTGCTGGCCCACCGGATGGTGCTCGACGCCGAAGCCGAGTTCGAGGGCGCCAGCGCCACGGAGTCGGTGCGCCGGATCCTCACCGAGGTGAACCCGCCGGCGCAGCGGAACGCCTGACCGGCCGATGAGCACCACCGGCCAGACCACCAGCACCATCACCCGGACGGTCGGGGAGATCGTCGGGCAGATGCGCCGCAGCACCCGGGCGCTGAGCTGGATCTCCCGCGCCGCGTGGGTGCTGCTCGCCCTCGGGGTGATCAGCCTGGTGGCCGGGTACCTGGCCGGCTGGATCGAACTGCGGGTGCTCGGCGCCGGCTTCGTCGGTGCCGTGGCCGCGGCCGTGATCTTCGCCATCGGCCGCCACCCCTACGCGATCAACCTGCGCCTGCGGGAGGGACGCGTCGTCGTCGGACAGCGCGCCATGGGCGGGGTGGACGTGCGCAACGCCGGCGACCGCCCCGTGCTGCCGGCCCGGATCGAGATGCCGGTGGGGGACTCCAGGGCGAGTTTCGCGCTGCCCGCCATGGCACCGGGGCAGGAGCACGATGAACTGTTCGTGATCCCCACCCACCGCCGCGGTGTGATCACCGTGGGCCCGGTCTCCTCCGTCCGCGGGGACCCGTTGGGGCTGGTGCGGCGCTCGGTGCTGTGGACCGAACCGGAGGAACTGTACGTGCACCCGGCCACGGTGCGGATGGGCTCCTCGGCCGCCGGCTTCCTGCACGACCTGGAAGGGCAGGAGACCCGCGACGTGACCAACGCGGACCTGTCCTTCCACGCCCTGCGCGAGTACGGCCCGGGGGATGACCGCCGGTACGTGCACTGGCGCTCCTCGGCCAAGACCGGCACCCTCATGGTGCGCCAGTTCGAGGAGACCCGCCGCTCCCACCTGGTGGTGGCGCTGTCCTCCCAGCTGCGTGACTACGGCGAGGAGGACGAGTTCGAACTGGCGATCTCCGCGCTCGGGTCGCTGGGCCTGGAGGCGATCCGGTCCTCCAAGGACCTGACCGCGATGGCCACCGACGAGATGATCGCCACCACCTCCACGGGCCGGTTGCTGGACGACCTGACCAGGCTGGACTTCGTGACCAGCCCCACCACCCTGGTGGACCTGGCCCGGATGGTCACCCGCGATGTGCAGCGGGCCACCGTGGTGGTGCTGCTCTGCGGCTCCCAGGTACCGCCCCGGGAGATCCGCGCCGCCGGGGCGGTGCTGCCCGTCGGGGTGCGGTCCCTGGCGATCCAGACCCGGATCGGCGCCGAGCCCGCAGTGCACAAGCTCGGCCAGGTCAGTGCCCTGACGCTGGGGGAGTTGTCCGACCTGCCGCGGGGCTTCCGGAAACTGGAGCGGGTATGACCGCTCAGCATCCGCCGTCGGCCGCCGGAGGATCCCCCGCCGAGGCCCCGGGCAGTCGGGCCGCGAAGCGCCGCCGGGACACCTCCGGCGCCGTGCGTGCACCCGGCGCGTCCTGGTGGCCCGGGCGGGGATGGTTCACCCCCGACCGGATCCTGGCGATCACCGTCCCGGTGGTGCTCATCGCGATGGCACTGGCGCCGCTGCAACCGGTGTACCTGTCCGGCTCCTTCTACCTGGCCGCCGGCGGGGGACTGGCCCTGGGCACCGTGATCGCCGTGCTCGGGGCCATGGCCCGCTGGCACACCCTGACGATGCTCGCGGTGGCCCTGCCGGTGTTCTTCGCCTTCGGGGCGCTGGCCGCACCCGCCACCGCGCTGGGCGGCGTGCTGCCCACTCCCACCACGTGGCAGGTGATGGGCCGCGGGCTGGTCACGGTGTGGAAGCAGGTGCTCACCATCGCCCCGCCGCTGGGGGCCACCGGCGGGCTGCTCCTGCTGCCCTACCTGGTGGCCTTCGTGGCCGCGCTGGTCGCGGTCACCGTGTCCCTGCGGGCCAGGCACTACTCCCTCAGCCTGATCATGCCGGCGGCCACCCTGGTGCTGGCCATCCTGTTCGGCACACACCAGACCGTGGCGCCCGGGGTGCTCGGGGTGGGCGGCGCGCTGATCGCGGTGACATGGGTGGCCCACCGGGCGGGCCGGCTCGAACTCAACCGCATGCTGGCGATCTCGGTGGTGCTGGGCGTGGCCGCGGTCGCAGGTACCGGCGCGTCCCTACTTACCCCGAGCCAGCCCCGGCTGGTGCTCCGCGACTACGTCGAACCACCGCCCGACCCGCACGACTACACCAGCCCGTTGGCCTCCTTCCGCCACTTCGTGGACGATCTGGCCGAGGAGACGCTGTTCACCATCGAGGACCTGCCGCCGGGTCTGACCTCGGTGCGGCTGGCCACCTTGGACACCTACGACGGGATGGTCTGGGACGTCACCCCGGGCCGCACCCCGGCCACCGGCTCCTTCAACCGCACCGGGGAACGCATCGAGGTGGAGGTGCCCGAGGACGCCGCCCGGCTGCAGATCACCATCGGCGCCCTGAGCGGGGTGTGGCTGCCCAACATCGGCCACAGCGTTGACGTGACGTTCGCCGGACAGCGGGCGGAGGAGTTAGCGGACAACTTCTACTACAACACCGCCACCCACACCGCCCTGGTGGCCACCGGGTTGGAGGAGGGCGATTCCTACGCGCTGACCGCGCACCGGCCCCGGCCGGCGCAGGACCTGGACACCGCCCAGCTGCAGGCCCAGAGCCTGGCGCTTCCCGAACCCCGCCAGGTCCCCGAGGTGGTGGCCACGCGGGCGGCGGAGTTCACCGACGGGCTCACCGGCGACTACGCCCGCGTGGAGGCGATCGCCGCATCGCTGTCCAGCCAGGGGTTCTTCTCCCACGGTCTGGTGAACGAGGTGCCCTCCAGGCCGGGGCACGGCGCCGGCCGGCTCCTGGACATGCTCGAGGCCGAGCAGATGGTGGGCGATCACGAGCAGTACGCCGCGACGATGGCGCTGATGGTGCGCGCGCTGGGTTATCCCGCGCGCGTGGTGATGGGCTTCGACGTCGACCCCGGCGGCGGATCGGTGCAGGTGACCGGGGACGACGTGACCGCCTGGGTGGAGGTCCCGTTCGAGGGCCACGGGTGGCTGCCGTTCGACCCGACTCCGGATGAGGACCAGGTGCCCCAGGCCGAGGAGCCCGATCCGCTGGACCACCCCCAACCGCAGGTGCTGCAACCACCGCCCCCGCCCCAGGAACCCCCCGACGTGCCTCCCGAGGAGCGCGACGAGGCGGAGGTGCAGGACGAGACCCAGGAGGACGAGGAGGATCTGCGCACCTGGGCCCTGGTCGGGCTGGTCGCCGCCATCCCGGTGCTGTTGCTGATCAGCCCGTTCCTGGTGATCGCGGCACTGAAGGCACGACGGCGGCGCCGGCGCCGTACCCGCGGGTCGCCCGACGTGCGGATCGCCGGGGGCTGGCGGGAGGTGGAGGACCAGGCGGTGGACCTGGGCATCGCGCGTGCCGGCGGGCTCACCCGTCGGGAGACGGCCCAGGTGCTGGACGCCACCTATCCCGGTGCCGCCACCACCGCGCTGGCCACCCGTGCCGACGCCGGCGTATTCGCCCCGGAGGCGCCGGACGAGGAGACCGTCACCCAGTACTGGACGGACGTGCACCGCACCCGAGCCAGGTTGCGCCACGCGGTGCGGCGCCGCGTACGGTTCCGCTCGCACTTCTCGCCCAGGTCCCTGCGCCGCTGAGCGCCCACCCGACGGGTGAGTATGGTGGCCTCATGTGGTTCCAACACGAGGAACGTTGGGTCAGCGAACTGACCATCAAAGACCTGTGCAGCGAACTGATCGATCAGGCCCGGACCCGGTTGGGCATCGCCAACCTGCGCCGGGTGCTGCTGCTGCCGCCGGACATCACCCGGGCCCACTCCGGGGTCGGGTGGATCACCGAGCACCTCTACCACCTGCTCACCGACGCCGGCGCCGAGGTGCACCTGATCCCCACCCTGGGCCAGCACGTGCCGCACACCCCCGAGGACAACACGTTCATGTTCGGCTCGGTCCCGCACGACCGGATCCACGTGCACGACTGGAAGGACGGGGTCACCCACGTAGGCACCGTCCCGGCCGAGGTGGTGGCCGACTACACCGGCGGCGCGGTGGACTGGGAGATGCCCATCGACCTGAACACCATGACGGTGACCGGGGACTGGGACCTGATCATCAACGTGGGCCACGTGGTGCCGCACGAGGTCCTGGGGTTCGCCAACCACAACAAGAACTACTTCATCGGGCTGGGCGGGAAGCGGACCCTGGGTGCCTCCCACATGGCCTCGGCGGTCTACGGCATCGAGAACAACCTGGGCAACCTGCTCACCCCCGTGCGCCAGTGCTTCAACTACGCCGAGGAGCACTTCCTGTCCCACCTGCCGGACGTGTACCTGCAGGTGGTGATGGACTACGACGAGGACGGCACCTTGAAGCACACCGGGGTGTACGTGGGCGACGGCCTGGACACCTATCTCGCGGCCGCCCGGGCCAGCACGGCGCAGAACATCATCGCCTTCGACGAGCCGGTGGACAAGATCGTCGCGGTGATGCAGGCCGATGAGTTCCGCGCCACCTGGGTGGCGAACAAGGCGGTCTACCGCACCCGGATGGCGATGGCCGACGGCGGGGAACTGCTGGTGATCGCCCCGGGCGTGGAGCGGTTCGGGGAGCAGCCCGAGGTGGACGCGCTGATCCGCAAGTACGGCTACCTGAGCAAGGACGAGGTGCTGGCCCACTATGCGGTGGAGTCGGACATGCAGGAGATCCCGCACGGCACCGCACACCTGGTGCACGGTTCGGCCGAGGGACGCTTCACCATCACCTACGCCCCCGGTGACCTCACCCGCGAGGAGATCGAATCGGTGGGCTATGAGTACATGGATGTCGACGAGGCGCTGCGCCGGTACGACCCCGGGGTGATGACCGACGGCTGGAACACGATGCCGGACGGGGAGCGGGTGTTCTTCATCTCCACCCCCTCGGCCGGGTTGTGGTCCACCCAGGAGCGGCTGGACGCCCGCGCGATGCACGAGCGGCACCGTTGACACAGGGGCGATGAGCCAGCCTCCAGGGGCGCCGGACCACCCTTCCGGCACGGCCCATCCCGCCCCGGCACCCTCACCATGGTCCCCGAGCGTGCGGTCCGCGGTGTACCTGCCGCCCGACGCGCCCTCCCGGCCCGGCCTGTGGCACCTTCCGCAGGTGCGGGCGCAGGCGTTGACCACCCTGATCGAGGACGTCTGCGGCTGGGTGCGCAACCTGCACGGTCTGCTCGTGGTGCTGCTCGGCGGCGCCGGGGCCGGGGCGCTGGTCCTGGCCACGTCGAACATGGTGACCGGCGGGGTGCTGCTGTGGCTGCTGATCAGCGTCGGCGTGCTGGCCCTGGCGGTGTGGGCGATCTGGGGGATCTGGCTGGAACGCGGGGCGTGGCGGGCGATCGCGGCCACCGGCAGGTGGCACGCGGCCTATATCCGCGGCACCGGCGCCAGCGGCCAGATCGTGACCCCGTCGGTGCGCGATGTGTTCACCGCCGCGATGATCGTCCGGCTGCTGGTCGGGCTCCTGCTGCTGGCCGGGGCTGTCGGGATCACCGTCGCCACGACCGATGAGCCGGCTACCAGGCGAGTCGCGCTCGGGGTCCTCGCCCTGGTGCTGGCGGTGGCCGCACTGAGCGCCCTGAGCACCTGTGCGGCGATGGTGGCAGCGTTCCGGCGCGGACCCTCACCACAGGCGCGGGCGCGCGCCCAGGGGCAGCCGCTCCCGGATCCCCGGGCCGGCAGCCACCCGGCCTACCAGTCGGCACCGCCGCACGCCGGCGTGGACGCGGCCCCCGGTCAGTGGGCCCCCGGACCGGTCCCGGCCGCCCCGCCCGTGGGCGGCGATGACGGGCCCGGGCCGGTCCCCCCGCCACCGGGCACCGCCGCGGCCGGGGCGGTCGAGGCACCCGTCCCGGTCGCAGGGGCCGCCGGCGCCCCGGGCGGGACCGAGGAGGATGCGCAGTACCCGCCCCGCTACGGCGGTGAGGAGTTCGAACAGACACGCCTGGCCTCACGCCTGGGCCCGGTGCCCGCCGACACCCGGACCCGTACACCCGATGGCCTGTCGGTGCTGCTGCCGGATGGCCGGCACGTCCCGAACGATGCGGTCAGCCTGATCGGCCGGGACCCGCAGCCGCGGCCCGGGGAGACGGTGGATGCGCTGCTGAAGATCGCCGACCGGTCCGTCTCCAAGACCCACCTGACCATCCGCGTGACCGGCCGGCAGGTCTGGGCCACCGACCGCGCCTCGACCAACGGCACCGTGCTGCGAGGCCCGGACGGCACCAGCACCGACCTGGCGCCGTGGGCCGAGCATGCGGTACCGGTCGGCTCCACCCTGACCGTGGGCGGCACCACCATCGAGGTGCTCCTGGCCCAGGACGTTGACCGTTAGCGACACCGGAGGCGTGCGCTACAGTGGGGACCGTGAGGTACGCTCTGCTCCTTCCTCGCCGCGACGAGGCCTGACCCGGCCGGATCCTCGTCGCGGGTACCGGTGACCCCGGCTCGAGGACAACTGGGAAGGACACAATCCGATGAGCAACCGCACTATCCATGGCATGCCGATGGGCAAGTACCGCCCGTTCCAGCCCGTCGATCTACCGGACCGCCGCTGGCCCGGACGCCGGATCGAGAAGGCACCCCGCTGGCTGTCCACCGACCTGCGCGACGGCAACCAGGCCCTGATCGAACCGATGGACCCCACCCGGAAACGACGCATGTTCGACCTGCTCGTGCGGATGGGCTACAAGGAGATCGAGGTGGGTTTCCCCGCCGCCAGCAAGGCGGACTTCGATTTCGTCCGTTCCATCATCGAGGACGGCGCGGTCCCCGAGGACGTGATCATCTCCGTGCTCACCCAGGCCCGCCCGGACCTGATCGAACGCACCGTGCAGTCCCTGGTGGGCGCCCCGCGGGCGAACGTGCACCTGTACAACGCCACCGCCCCGGTGTTCCGCGAGGTGGTGTTCCGCAGCGACCGGGAGGCCACCAAGGAACTGGCCACCGCCGGCACCCAGCACGTGATGGACCACGCGGAGAAACTCCTGGGGGACGACACCGACTTCGGCTACCAGTACTCCCCGGAGATCTTCATCGACACCGAACTCGACTACGCCCTGGAGGTGTGCGAGGCGGTGATGGACGTCTGGGGCCCGCAGGAGGGACGGGAGATCATCCTCAACCTGCCCGCGACCGTGGAGCGCGCCACCCCCAACATCTATGCCGACCAGATCGAGTGGATGTCACGGAACCTGTCCCGCCGGGAGTTCATCTCCTTGAGCGTGCACCCGCACAACGACCGGGGCAGCGCCGTCGCCGCCGCGGAACTGGCCGTGATGGCCGGCGCGGACCGGATCGAGGGCTGCCTGTTCGGGCAGGGTGAACGCACCGGGAACGTGGACCTGGTCACCCTGGGGATGAACCTGTACACCCAGGGCATCGATCCGATGATCGACTTCTCCGACATCGACGACGTGCGCCGCACCGTGGAGGACTGCACGCAGATGGCCGTGCATCCCCGCCACCCCTACGGCGGGGACCTGGTGTACACCGCCTTCTCCGGCTCCCATCAGGATGCGATCAACAAGGGCTTCCAGGTGCGCGACGCCAAGGTCGCCCAGGCGGAGAATCCCGAGGACGTGCCCTGGGACATTCCCTACCTGCCGGTGGACCCCCGGGACGTGGGCCGCACCTATGAGGCCGTGATCCGGGTGAACTCCCAGTCCGGCAAGGGCGGAGTGGCCTACCTGCTCTCCTCCACCCACAGCCTGAACCTGCCCCGCCGGTTGCAGATCGAGTTCTCCCGGATCGTGCAGCAGCACACCGACTCCGACGGCAAGGAAGTCACCGCCGACCAGTTGTGGGAGATCTTCCGGGACGAGTACCTGCCTCCGCCGCCCGAGAGCGGGCAGCGCGGCTGGGGCCGGTTCTCCCTGGGCGCCACGTCGGTGGTCTCCCCGGGCGAGGGCAGCGACGACGAACTCACCGTGTCCCTGGTCGACGGTGACGAGGTGGTGGAACTCACCGGACGCGGGAACGGCCCGGTCGCCGCGTTCGTGGACCTGCTGGCCAAGCGCGGGGTGGACCTTCGGGTACTGGCCTATCACGAGCACGCCCTCTCCGCCGGAGGTGACGCCTCCGCGGCCGCGTACGTGGAGTGCGAGGTGGGCGACCAGGTGCTGTGGGGCGTGGGGATCGACCCCTCGATCACCACAGCCTCCTTCCAGGCGATCATCTCCGCGGCCAACCGGGCGATGCGCTGACCGGGCGTGGTGTCGCGGGAGCCGCACGTCCGATGCGCTGACGGGCGTTCCGTTGCGGGAGCCGCACGCCTGACCCGCTGACCTGCCGGCGTCCCGGCACGTCAGCGGGTCACGTGGGCGCGCATGGGGGACAATGGAGCGGTGCGAACGTATCGGGACGAGGCCATTGTGCTGCGCACCCACAAACTGGGTGAGGCCGACCGGATCGTCACGATGCTCACCCGGCACACCGGCCAGGTGCGTGCGGTGGCCAAGGGGGTGCGCCGCACCTCATCGAAGTTCGGTGCGCGCCTGGAACCGTTCAGCCTGATCGACGTGCAGTTGTACAACGGACGCAACCTGGACATCGTCACCCAGGTGGACACCATCGCCCCGCACGGGCGGGCGATCAGCGCCGACTACTCCCTGTTCACCACCGGCACGGCGATGGTGGAGACCGCCGGGCGGCTCACCGAGATCGAGAAGGAGCCGGCCACCCAGCAGTTCCTGCTGCTCGCCGGCGCCCTGCGGGCGTTGGCCGGCCGCGCCCACGCGGCCACCCTGGTGCTGGACTCCTACCTGCTGCGTGCGCTGGCGATCGCGGGGTGGGCGCCGAGTTTCACCGACTGCGCCCGGTGCCAGGCGCCCGGTCCGCACCGTGCCTTCGCCGCCGCCATGGGCGGGATGGTCTGTGCCACCTGCCGTCCGCCGGGGTCCGCCGCACCGGCACCGGAGACGGTGCGGCTGCTGGCCGCGTTGCTGACCGGGGACTGGCCGGTGGCGGACGACTCCGAGGACCGTCACCGCACCGAGGCCTCCGGTCTGGTGGCCGTGTACACCCAGTGGCACCTGGAGCGGCAACTGCGGTCCCTGCGGTTGGTGGAGCGGGTGTGAACCGGCCGCAGCCGCCCCCGCCGCACCCCTCCGGGGCCGAGCCGCCGGACCTGCCCGCCGAACGGATCCCACGGCACGTGGCGATCATCATGGACGGCAACGGCCGGTGGGCCAACGCCCGTGGGTTGCCGCGCACGGCCGGGCACGCCGCAGGTGAGGCGGTACTGCTGGACGTGGTGGCCGGGGCGATCGAACTGGGCATCACCCACATCAGCGCCTATGCCTTCTCCACCGAGAACTGGAGGCGCTCGCCGGCCGAGGTGCGGTTCCTGATGGGCTTCAACCGGGACGTGCTGCGGCGCCGGCGCGATGAGATGCACCACTGGGGCGTGCGGGTGCGGTGGGCCGGGCGCCGGCCCCGGCTGTGGCGCAGCGTGATCACCGAACTGGAAGAAGCCGAACGCCTCACCGGCGGGAACGATGTGTGCACGCTGACGATGTGCGTGAACTACGGGGGCCGGGCGGAGATCGCCGACGCCGCTGCCGCCCTGGCCCGGGATGCGGCGGCCGGGCGGGTGAACCCGGAGCGGGTCACCGAACGTACCCTGGCCCGGTACCTGGACGAGCCGGACATGCCCGACGTCGACCTGTTGCTGCGCACCGGCGGGGAACAGCGGGCTTCGAACTTCCTCATCTGGCAGGCGGCCTATGCCGAGATGGTGTTCCTGGACAAGCCCTGGCCGGAGGTGGACCGCCGGGACCTGTGGGACGCCGCGGTGGAGTACGCCCGCCGGGACCGGCGCTACGGCGCCGCGGTGGACAAGCCGCAGCCGCGCGCGCAGGAGGGCTGACGGCGGGCCCGGCCGCTGCCGGCCGACCAAGCCTTCCGTACCGTCCCGGGCGCCTGGCGACGGTGCAGGTGCTGGTCGGCGCGGCTGGCCGGAGTAGTCAGGACCGGGGTGCCGCCGAGGAATCGGCCTGCACGTCGTCGTCGGCCCTTCTCGCAGCCGCCTTGCGGCGGCGCCGGCGCACGATCAGCAGCACCACCGTGAGGACCACCGCGGCGATCGCCGCGATCCCCCACGGGCTGCCGGCGGCCGCGGCGGCGAGCGCGGCCCACATCGCGAATCCGATCGTGGAGTAGATGAACGCCCAGGCAAGTGCGCCGGGGATCTGGGCGAGGACGTACCACAGCAGCGGGGTCCGCAGCATCCCGGCGGCGGCCTGCACCAACGACTGGAAGCCCACCGTCAGGTAGCACAGCGACACGATCGGCAGGCCCCAGCGCTGGATCGAGCGCACCCCCGCGTCCGCGCCGCCGTCGGAGAGCCACCGGTGTGCCCGGTACCGCCAGCCGCTGGTGGGTGCGGTGCGCTTGAGCGCCTGTTCGGTGGGGATCCGGCCGATCCAGTACAACAGTTGCCCGCGCAGCATCGCACCGATGAACAGGAACGTGAACACCGCCCAGAACGGTCCCTCGCTCAGGAAATTGTTCATACGTCCTCATCCGCTGCACAGTCCGCGCAGGTGCCGAACAGTTCCGCGGTGTGCTCGATATTGCTGAACCGGTGGGCCCGGCCCACGCTCTCCGCCCATTGTTCCACCAGTGCGGCGTCGATCTCCTCGGTGCGGCCGCACTCGCGGCACAGCAGGTGGTGGTGGTGTTCGGTGGCCGCGCACCGGCGATACATCGCCTCACCCTCGGCGGTGCGCAGCACGTCCACCTCCCCGGCGGCCACCATGGCCTGCATGGTGCGGTACACGGTCGCCAGACCCACCGAGTGGCCCTGCTCGCGCACCATCTCGTGCAACTGCTGCGCGGTGCGGAACTCCTCGGAGTCGGCGAGCACCTCCACCACAGCGGCACGCTGACGGGTCATGCGCTGCATCGGATCACCTCTCCTGGCTGACCGGCTGGAGGCGGACATCATCGGCGACGCGGGGGTGCACCGGCCCGGGACGCGGGCGGCGCGCCCGCACCAGCGGGCGGACCACGGCCACCACGGCGTACAGCGCGATCGCCACCACCACGATCATCGCACCCGGGGCGAGCCGGTGGAAGAACGTGATGGTCAGGCCGCTGACGCACACCAGCGCACCGATACCCATTGCCAGCACCATGGTGCGATGGAAGGAGGACGTGATCAACTGGGCCACCGCGACGGGAACGATCATCAACGCCGAGACCAGGAGCAGTCCCACCACCCGCATCGCCACGGTCACGGTCAGGGCGGCCACCACCGCGATGAGGATCGTCATCGCACGCACCGGCAGTCCGGTGGATCGGGCGAACTCCTCGTCCTGGCAGACCGCGAACAGCGCGGTGCGCAGGCCAAGCCCGACGGCGAGGATGCCGGCGGACATCACGACGGTCACCAGCAGATCGGCGGAGGAGACGGTGGCCAGGGAGCCGAACAGGTACGCCATCAGGTTGGCGTTGGTGCCGCCGGCGAGACCGATGATCACCACGCCCCCGGCGATGCCGCCGTAGAACAACAGCGCCAGCGCCACATCACCGCTGGCCTGCCCACGGGCGCGCACCACCTCGATCAGCACCGCTCCGGCGATCGCCGCGACCATCGCCCCGGGCACGGCGTAGGCCGCCAGATCGGTGGCCCCGGTGGCCGCGCCCACCAGCCAGCCCATCGCTACCCCGGTCAGGGCGACGTGCCCGATCCCGTCCCCCAGCAGGGACAGGCGCCGCTGCACCAGGTATGTGCCGATCACCGGTGCGGCCACACCCACGATGAGCGCGGCCAGCAGGGAGCGCTGCGTCATCGGGCTGGCCAGCAGCACGGTGAACTGGTCCCATAGCCCCGCGGCTTGAGTCATGGTGCCTCGCATTACGGCAGGGTGGTCTGGTGCGGTTCGGGTTCCACGTCGTAGTCGCCGTGGTCCGGGTGCAGGTGGTCGTGGTCGGGGTGGTCGTGGAACGGGGCCGCCGGCGGCAGGGCCCCGTCGTGCACCACCCGTCCGCCGCGGATCACCACGGCACGGTCGATCAGCGGCCGCAGCACGCCCAGTTCGTGCAGGACCACCACGGTGGTGAGCCGTTCGGTCTTGAGCCGGCCCAACAGCGAGGCGAACACTTCCTGGCTGGGCTGGTCCACACCGGCCATGGGCTCATCGAGGAGCAACAGTTCGGGCCGGCGCACCAGTGCCCTGGCGATCGCCACCCGCTGCTGCTGCCCGCCGGACAGCTCGTGCCACGGCTGCTCGCGCCGGTCGCTCAGGCCGACTTGCGCCAGCGCGGACGCGGTGGCTTCCCGGCCGCCGCGGCCGGCCCACCAGCGCCGGCGCGACAGCAGCCCGGTACGGACCACCTCCTCGGCGGTGGCCGGTACCCCGGAGGGTTGGGCGGAGCGCTGCGGGACGTAGCCGATCTTCTCCCAGGGCACCGCCCGCCCAAGCGGCCGGCCCAGGAGGTGCACCTGCCCCCGGCTGATGGGCAGCAGTCCCAGGCATGCCTTGAGCAGGGTGGACTTGCCCGAGCCGTTGGCTCCCATCACCGCCACCACCTCACCGACGTTGATCCGCACGTCCACGTCATGCAGGATCTGCGCACCGCCCAGGTGCACGTCGAGATTCGCCGCGGTCACCGCGCTCACGCGCAGACCAGCCCGTCGGTGAGTGCCTCCAGGTTCATCTCCATCACATCCAGGTAATCGGCGTCCTCGTGGTGACGGTTCTCCAGGGAGTCCAGGGTGCGGACCTGCAGGTCCAGTTCGTCGGCGAGCGCCTCGGCGACCCGGGGACTGGCCAGTGGATCCAGGAAGATGGTGCCGACGTCCTCAGCCTGGACCACCTGGCGGATCTCGGCCAGCCGGGCGGGGGAGGGCTCCACGTGCGGGTCGAGGCCCGCGATCCCCACCTGGGTGAGGTCATAGCGCTGGGCGAGGTAGCCGAACGCGAGGTGGCTGACGAGCATCACCTCATCGGTGCATGAGGCCAGGTCCTCCCGGTAGCGGTCATCGAGGTCGTGTAACGCGGTGCCCAGCGCGGTGGCGTTGGCGTTCAGGTCGTCGGCGTGCCCGGGCGCGGCCTCGGCAAGGGCATCGGCGACGGCCTCGGCGGCGCGGGCCATGCGTTCGGCGTCCAGCCAGAAGTGGGGGTCCAGGGGGCCGTGGTCGTGCGCGTGGTCGTCCTCGCCGTCACCGTGATGCGCCTGGCCCTCGTCGTCGTGGTCGTGTGCGTCGTCGTCGTGCGCATCGTCGTGGTTGTGCGCGTCGTCGTCGTGCGCTGCGGCGCCCTCCGTGGTGCGCACGGTGGCGGAGGTGTCCTCGAGGTCCACCACCTGGGCCAGGTCGAGGGCCATCGGCCCGCTGACCTGCTCCACGGCGGTGTCCACGGCGGGTTGGAACCCGGAGAGGTACACCACCACGTCGGCCTGTTCGATCATCGCCACGTCCACGGGGGACAGTTCCAGATCGTGCGGATCGGCTCCCGGCGGGGTGAGGTCGGTGGCCTCCACCACGCCTGCGCCGACCTGCTCGGTGAGGAAGTGCAGCGGGTAGAAGGCGGTGACGGCCACTACAGTGTCCACGTCGCCCGACCCGGGCGGGGTGTCGGCCGCACATCCGGCCAGCAGCAGTCCTCCGCCCGCGATGGCCGCCGTGCACCGGCAGACCGTTGATCGGGTGAACGGGGATCGCGCGGAGGTGCGCCTCGGGCTGCTCATGAGAATCATTCTCAAGTGATATGAGAACGGTTGTCAATAAGGAGTGAGGTTCGTCGCTCGCGTGCCGTTGCCCGGATCGGGCACCGGAACCAGGCACAGTGACTGGTGATGACGCACCAGCACTCCGATCCGGATCTGACTCCGGCGGCGGCCCGCCGCGCGCGACGCATCCTGCTCGCCCTCGTGGTGCCGTTGCTGATCGTGACGATCGTGGGCCTGATACTGCTGTGGCCCAGGGGCGAGACCCTGGTGGGTTCGCAGCCCAACCCGGTGGACGGGCCCGGCTTCACCACTGCGGAGATCACCCAGGTGACCGGGGAGATCGGCACCGAGGCCCTGGCCCGGCTGCACGACGGGACAGACCGGGAGGTGCCGGTCCAGATCCCGCCGGAGATCGTCAACGCGGGGATCGAACCGGGGGACCAGATCCGGGTGTTCTTCACCACCGGGGCGATGGGCTCGGGGAGCCCGTACGTGTTCGTGGACTTCGTGCGCGATGTGCCGCTCCTGCTGCTCACCGGGCTGTACGTGCTGGTGGTGGTCCTGGTGGCCCGGATCAGGGGACTGATGGCGATCGTCGGGCTGCTCGCCTCCCTGGCGGTGGTGGTGACCTTCCTCGTGCCGGCGCTGATGTCCGGTGCACCGGCGCTGGTGACCACGTTGGTGGGTGCTAGCGCGATGATGTTCTTCGCGGTCTACCTGGCCCACGGCATCTCCATCCGCACCACCACGGCGTTGCTGGGCACGTTCATCGGGCTGGCGGTGACCACGCTGCTGTCGTGGTGGTCCACGAACGCCGCCCGCCTCTCCGGTGCGACGTCGGACACCGGGATCATGCTCGACACGATGGTGCCGGGCATGGGCCTGCGGGAACTGCTGATGTGCGGGATCGTGATCGCCGGCCTGGGCGCGCTCAACGACGTGTCCATCACCCAGGCCTCGGCGGTGTGGGAGTTGCACGCCGCGAACCCGAACGCCTCCACGCGGTCGGTGTTCGCCCGGGCGATGCGTATCGGCAGGGACCACATCGCCTCCACCGTCTACACGTTGGCGTACGCCTACGTGGGCACCGCGATGACCACGCTGATGGTGGTGATGCTCTACGACCGGTCGATCACCAGCACCCTGACCGCCGGGGAGATCGCCGAGGAGGTGGTCCGCACCCTGGTCTCCTCGATCGGGCTGGTGCTGGCCATCCCGGCGACCACCGCGATCGGCGCGGTGCTGGTGCGCTCGGCCCGGCGGCGGGAGGATCCG
>CALKWS010000295.1 GCA_938004115.1 uncultured Ruaniaceae bacterium | reverse complement strand
CACTGCCCTCCAGGTTCACCGAGGGGGTGGTCAAGGTGAACTCCACGGTGCGTTCATCGATCGCCTCGACCGATTCGATCAACTCGTTCACATCGGCGTTGCGGGCGCTGATCTCCGGGTCGTTGGCAATGATGTGGTACGTGTACACCACATCCTCGGCGGTGAACGGTTCCCCGTCGTGCCAGGTGGCCTCGCGCAGTTGGAAGGTCCAGGTGAGCCCGTCCTCGGACTCCTCCCACTCCTCGGCCAGGCCGGGGGTGGGGCTGTAGTCCTCCGCGCTCATGCGCACGAGCGGTTCGTACTGGAGTTGCCGGAACTGGTGCTCGATGACGTAGATCTGGATGAACGGGTTCCAGTTCTCGATCGACTGGCTGGTGGCGATCGTCAGGACGTTGTCACCGGTGAACTCGTCGTACTCACCGTCGCCGACCTCCTGATCCTCGACCTCCTCCTCGTCGGTTGCGTAGGCGGGCGCGGCGAGTGCGGCGCCCATGGCAAGTACTCCGGTGGTGGCCGCGATCCTGCGCCACGTTCGTCGTACCTGGGTCATCCTTGGCCTCCTGGGTTCGTATCACGTGGGACGCCGGTGTCCTCGACGGATCCCCGGTGTCCTCATCGGACGTCGGTGTCCTGGCACCCGCCCTGAACGGACGTCGGTGTCCTGGCACCCATTGGTGAACGGTTTGCCGGAACTCATACCATAGCGGTGCTCGGTTACATGTGTGGCCAAGGACACGTTCGTGTCGGGATGCCGGTCCGGTGGGTCAGGGCCGTCCCACCTCGTTCACCGCGGCGGCGAAGAGCCATGGCAGTTTCTGTGCCGCGGGCACCAGATGGGGCCGCAGTGGCGAGGCCGACGCGACCATCAGGGCGCGGGTAAGCAGATGGTGCCGCCGCATGATCTGATGCCACCTGCGCTCGTAACTGCCGGGCCGGCCGGTGGCGATCGCGGTCACCGCGGCATCGGCCTGCGCCAGGGCCAGGCTGATGCCCTCCCCGGTGATGGCGTCCAGGTACCCACTGGCATCGCCCACCGCCAGGATCCGTCCCAGCACCCGGCGGTTGCTGGACTGGCGCAGCGGACCCGCGCCGCGCACCGGGGAGGCGGGTGGGGCGTCCGCCAGCAGTTCCTGCACCTCGGGGAAGGCATCCAGCTGCGTCCGGAACGGGGCCCGGGTGCTGGTGAGGATCGCGATACCGACCTGGTCCGGTGCCACCGGGGTGATGTAGGCCTCGCTGTGGGCCGACCAGTGCACCTCCACGTGGTCCGTCCACGGTGCGCGCCGGACGTGTTGGCGCAATCCGTAGCGCCGCGGCCCGCGGGGCCGTCCGGCCATGCCCAGGGTGGTGCGCAACCGGGAGTGCAGGCCGTCGGCCACGATGAGGTAGCCGGCCGGCGTGCCGTCTACCAGTACCCCGTCTGGCCGTTGCTGCACCGCGCGCACCCGCCGGGGGAGGATGGGGATGCCCGCTTCGAGGACGGCCCGGCGCAGCGCGCGGTGCAGTTCGGTGCGGCGCACGCCCAGCCCGGGCGGGCCGCGGAACCGGGTCTGGGCCACCCGACCGGTGCTGCGGTACCGGATGCCCACGAACTCCATGCCGCGGGGGTGCACGCCCAGCCCGTGCAGACGCGCCACGCCGGCGGGCATCACGCCCTCCCCGCAGGCCTTGTCCACCACGCCCGGGCGGGGTTCGTGCACCTGCACCGACAGCCCGGCGGCCAGGGCGTACAGCGAGGCCGCCAGCCCGGCCGGGCCGCCGCCGGCGATGATCAGATCAGGTGCCATCGCCCGACGTCGTCTCGTCCGCTCGAGTCGTCTCGTCCGCTCGGGCCGGGGCCGGAATGATTGCTCCCTCCGCCGTCGGCGCCGCCGCGGCCAGGGCCCGGTTCTCGGCCCGGATGCGCACGGTGAGCAGCGCCGAGTTGGTGAGCGTGAACAGCGCGGCCGTCACCCAGGCGTCGTGCACCAACGGGAGGGCGAACCCCTCGACGACCACGGCCACGTAGTTGGGGTGGCGCAGCCAGCGGTAGGGCCCGCGGCGCACGAGCGGGAGCCCCGGCACCACGATGATGCGGGTGTTCCATCGTGGCCCCAACGTCCCGATGCACCACCAGCGCAGGCCCTGGGAGGCCAGGGCGAGTGTGAGCATCGTCAGGCCCAGGGCCGGCAGGAACGTGCGGTCCAGCCACCACACCTCCACCAGTGCACCGACCAGCAACCCGGTGTGCAGGATCACCATCACCGGGTAATGCCCGCCTCCCTGTTCGCTGCCACCGCGGGCGAAGGCCCAGCCGGCGTTGCGCCTGGCCACGATGAGTTCGGCCACGCGTTCCAACCCGACGAGGCCGATCAGCACGGTGAACAGGATCTGGGAGGTCACCGCGCCTCCAGGAGCACCAGCTCCAGGGCGAAGCCCGGGCCCATCGCCATCATCAGGCCGTAGGAACCGGCCGGAGGGTGCTGGTCCAGGGCGGAGCGCAAAATATGCAGGACCGAGGCGGAGGACAGGTTACCCACCTCCCGCAGCGAACGGCTGGTGAGTCCGA
>CALKWS010000294.1 GCA_938004115.1 uncultured Ruaniaceae bacterium | reverse complement strand
TGCGGGAACTGGAGTCCCAGTTCGATGCCGGGGTGCGCGAGGCCGCCCAGAGCGCATACGACGTGATCGATCGGGAGGTGAACCTGTCCTCCCCGAAGCAGCTTCAGGAAGTGCTCTTCGACCAACTGGACATGCCCAAGACCCGCAAGACCAAGACCGGGTACACCACCGACGCCGATGCGCTGGCGGACCTGTACGCCAAGACCGAGCACCCGTTCCTGCAGCACCTGCTGACCCACCGGGACCTGATCCGGCTGCGTCAGACGGTGGAGGGGCTGCTGCGCACGGTGGCCGAGGACGGGCGGATCCACACCACCTACTCCCAGACGATCGCCGCCACCGGACGGTTGTCCTCAGCCGAGCCGAACCTGCAGAACATCCCGATCCGCACCGAGGAGGGCCACCGGATCCGGCAGGCGTTCATCGTCGGTGAGGGGTACGAGACGCTGCTGACGGCCGACTACTCCCAGATCGAGATGCGCATCATGGCCCACCTGTCCGGCGATGAGGGCCTGATCGAGGCCTTCCGCAGCGGGGAGGACCTGCACTCCTTCGTGGGGTCCAGGGTGTTCGGGGTCACCCCGGCCGAGGTGACCGCACCGATGCGCGCCAAGGTGAAGGCGATGAGTTACGGCCTGGCCTACGGGCTGAGCGCCTTCGGGTTGTCCAAGCAACTGAAGATCGCCACCGCCGAGGCAAGGTCTTTGATGGAGGAGTACTTCGAACGATTCGGGGGAGTGCGCGATTACCTGTCGGGGGTGGTGGACCAGGCACGGGCCACCGGGTACACCGAGACCATCCTGGGCCGGCGCCGCTACCTGCCGGACCTGACCAGCGACAACCGCCAGCGCCGGGACATGGCCGAGCGGATGGCGCTGAACGCCCCGATCCAGGGCAGCGCCGCGGATCTGATCAAGGTCGCGATGCTGGGGGTCCACCGGGAACTGACCAGCCGGGGCCTGCGGTCCCGGTTGCTGCTGCAGGTGCACGATGAGTTGGTGCTCGAAGTGGCCGCGGGTGAACAAGCCGAGGTCGAGCAGATCCTGCGCGAGCAGATGTCCGGGGCTGCGGAACTGTCGGTGCCGCTGGAGGTGTCGGTGGGCGCCGGCAGCGACTGGCGCCAAGCCGGGCACTGAACGGCCGCGCCCGGCCGAGCATGCCAGAGGGGCGCAGCGGAGCCCGCCCGGTCACCTACCCGGTCAGGATGGTGGAGAAGATCGCGGTGCCCGGCAGGTAAGCACCTCGCTCGGGCCCCCATCCGCCCCAGACGTTGGTGTTATCCGCCGGCCACTCCGGCTCGAGGAGGTCCACCACCTGCAAACCGGCCGCGCTGATCTCCCGGATGTGATCACCCATGGTGCGGTGGAACTCGGAGTAGGCCACGGCGCCCTGGTCGTCCAGTTCGGCATACGGCGTGCGGTCGAAGTAGGACCGCACCACACGCAGCCCGCGGGCGGTGGGGTCATCCGGGAAGGCCCAGCGGATCGGATGCGTCACGGAGAACACCCACCGTCCACCGGGGCGCAGCACGCGGGCTGCCTCGGCGTGCACCCGGTGGGCATCGGCGAGGAACGGGATCGCTCCGAAGGCGGTGAACGCCACGTCGAAGGAGCCGGCGGCGAACGGCAGTTCCCGCGCGTCGGCGACCAGGGTGGGCACCTGGATACCGGTGCGACGGTCCAGTTCGGCTGCGGCCTGCAACATGCCGGGGGCCACGTCGGTGGCGATCGCCTCCACCCCGTGGTGCCGTAGCCACCGGGAGCACTGGGCCGCCCCGGCCCCGACCTCCAGGACACGCTGGGTGCGCAGTGTCTGCAGAGGGCCGAGCAGGCCGGCCTGTTCCTCGCGCAGTCCTTCCGGGCACCAGCAGAAGTCCGCATCGCCGAGGAACTCACCGTGTTCGGCCAGGTACTCGGGGGCTTCGGCGCTCCACCAGTCCCGGTTGGCCCGCGCCGCGGCCTGGTGATCGACGTGCTGGTACCCGGCGGCGGCGATGGAGTGCTCGCTCATCGTCCAAGTATGGCCGCCGTCGCACCGCGCGTCCCACACCCTCGGCGACTGGGTGATCGAGGGGCTCCTGGCGCCGAGGGTCGATCAACCACCCCTCGGCGATCGATGCGGGAGTGGTTGGCTGACGGCCGGGTGCTGGATGCGGGCTCAGCCGCCCAAGCGCCGTTCCCACCGGGCGTGGTCCGCCCAGGTGTCCACATCGCCGAGGTGTTCGGTGCCGGCGATCACGTGAAAGAAGCGCAGCGCGCGCACCAGGGAGCGCATCGGCACCCCGTGTCCGCTGCCGTGGGCGGCCAGGGCACGCTGCAGCACCGCGGTGCGGTAGGCGGCGAGCAACCACTGGGGGTGGCCCTCCACATCCCGATGGCACACCGCGTCCACCGCAGGGCCAACTGTGGGCAACGCGGCCAGGACCGGGGCCAGCGCGGGAGCGGCATCGGGCTGATCGACCGCCAGCACACAGACCCAGGGGGCCGGGTCCCGCCGGTGGGCCAGGTGGGCCACGCCGGCGGCGATCCCGGCGACCGGCCCGCCACCGGGCGGGTCCTCGAACACCTGAGCCACGCCGTCGGGCACCGCTACCGGCCCCACCACGACCACCCGCCGCGCCTCGGTCACCGCGTCCAGCACCCGGTGCAGCAACGGCCGTCCGGCAACGCAGAGCGCGGCCTTGTCCCGCCCGCCCAGGCGCTCCCCGCGCCCACCGGCGAGGACCAGTGCATCGAAGGTCTGGGTTTCACCGGGGGGTGGGGCGTTGGTGCTGGGCACGGGACCAGACTATTGCCCTGGTAGCGAGCCCGGCCGACAGTTATTACAACTCGGACATGTAATAATCGGAGTGCTCATGACACCGACGGCGGGAGCCAGTGATGAACGACGAGCGGAAGCACCTCGATGTGGTGGAGTCCAGCGGCGGTTGCGGATGCGGGGAGCACGACGGCGAGGCACCTGAGTTCGACGTGCGCCAGGTACCCCACCGGTTGCGCCACGGCGCGGTGTTCGGGGCACTCTCGGCCGTCGGGCCGGGGCAGGCGATGGTGCTCATCGCTCCCCACGACCCCAAGCCGCTGCTGGCCCAGATCGCCGAACGGGAGGCCGGGGCGATCTCGGTGACGTACCTGCAGCGCGGCCCGGAAGCCTGGCGGCTGCGTCTGCAGCGTGATGGTGCTCTTGGCTGAGCGACCTGCTGCACGAGCCCGGGCCG
>CALKWS010000293.1 GCA_938004115.1 uncultured Ruaniaceae bacterium | reverse complement strand
TCTCCACCAGCCCGGCGCCCTCGAGGACGTCCAGGTGTTGGGAGATCGCCTGCCGCGTGGACCCCAGGTGGTGCTTGTTGGCCAATCGGGCGCAGATCTCGAAGAGCGTCTGACCGTTGCGCTCGGTCAACTCGTCGAGGATCACCCGCCTGGTGGGGTCGGCGAGCGCCTTGAACACGTCCGCCATACCTGCACGATAGGCAAGCAATAACTTGCGTGTCAATGCCCGGGCCCCGGTGGCGGGTCGACCCACCGGCCCGACGCTCTACGATCAAAGGCGTGCGCCGCCTTGATCCCCACCGAACGCCGCAGGAGTTGCAGCCGGCGAAGGTACCGACCGTCCTGGTGTTCGGCGTGGGCACCATCGCCTGGCTGGCGGTGCTGCTGGTGCTCGGTGCCCGGCAAATCCTGGGCTACGGCAGCGCCGGCCCGTGGATCGGTATCGGGGTGGCCGGAGTGCTCCTCGGTGTGGGCGGCATGCTGTGGGGCCGGACCCGCAGGCAGCCCGGCGGCTCGCCCAGCGGACTGCCGGCCACAGCACCCGAGACACACCGGCGCTCGAGCCACGAGGCGGGCACCGCCCCGTCCGCCGAAACCGCCGCGGCCGAACCCGCCGCCGGGAACAGCGAAGCCGCCGAACCCGCGGCCGGCGCCGGCGAGGACCGCGAGCCACCGTCCCCTGCCGGGGACCCTGACAGCGGCGCCACCTCCGACACCGGCGCCACCTCCGACCCCGGCGGCGACTCCGAACCCCCCGGCCCCATACCCGCTCCCGGCGCCGACCCCGAGGAGTCCCCCGCGCGCCCCCAACCGCCCAGCCCACATCCACCCAGGACCGACACCCCATGAAACTGCTGCTTCCCGATTCCATCCGGCTGGACCTGGACCTACCCGGTGAGGTCGAGGCCGTCACCTACGCGGTCGCCGAACCGATCCCCGCCGAGCATCGCGACGCCGAGGCACTCGTGCTGTGGGCCAACCCGGCCCCGCGGCTGCGCGCCCTGCCGGAGGAACTACCTAAGCTGCGCTGGGTGCAGGGGCTGATGGCGGGGATGGACGCGGCCATCGCCGCAGGGTTCAGCGACGAGGTACTCATGACCTCCGGCGCGGGCCTGCACAACGGGCCGGTGGCCGAACATACCCTGGCCCTGGTGCTGGCCGCCGCGCGCCGGCTGGACCTCGCCGTGCGGGCCCAGGAGGAGCGCCACTGGGACGAGACCCGGCTGGGCGGCAACCAGGCGCTGCGCACCGGCCACTTCTCCACCCTGCACCAGTCCCGGGTGCTGATCTGGGGCTTCGGGTCGATCGCCCAGCACCTGGCACCGTGGCTGGCCGCGATGGGCGCCACGGTCACCGGGGTGGCCTCCCGGGCCGGGGAACGCGCCGGGTTCCCGGTCATCACCGCCGACGACCTGGCGCAGGAACTGCCGCGCACCGACGTGCTGATCAACATCCTGCCCGCCACCCCGAGCACGGAGAAGATCGTGGACGCCGCGGTGTTCGCCGCGCTGCCGGAGCACGCCTGGTTCATCAACGTGGGCCGCGGGGCCACCGTGGACGAGGACGCCCTGCTGGAGGCGCTGCGGCAGGGCACCATCGCCGGCGCGGGCCTGGATGTGTTCCGCACCGAACCGCTGCCCGCCGACGACCCGTTGTGGCAGGCCCCGAACCTCATCATCACCCCGCACTCCGCCGGCGGGCGCCCCCGCGACGCCGCACCCCTGGTGGAGCAGAACGTGCGCGCCTACCTGGCCGGGGAGGAACTGACCGGCCTGGTGGACCGCTGACCGGAACCCTCAGGCAGCCGCCGCGATGAGCATCCGCACCGTGCAGGTGGAGATCGAGCGGATCGGCCGCTGGGTCACCAACTTCGCGCGCCGGCACGGCGGAGCGGTGATCGCGGACGACGACGGCACTCACCCAGCCGCGCACGCGGACGACGGCGGCACTCACCCGGGCGCGCACGACGGCGAGGCGCACGCCGACCGGGACCCGCACACTCTGCGCCTGCGCGGCGCCGATGGTGAGGTCGCGGTGCTGCACCGCTGGCCACGGAGCCCGGGCGGGGACGGCGCCAGGCCCGC
>CALKWS010000292.1 GCA_938004115.1 uncultured Ruaniaceae bacterium | reverse complement strand
TCGACGTGCTCCTGCTGTGCGGCGGCTCCAAGGACGACCTGCCCGAGCAGGGCCCCGAACTCGCCGCGCACTTCACCACGGTGGACTCCTTCGACACCCACGCCCGCATCCCTGAGTACTTCGCCGCCGTCGACGCCCCGGCCCGCGAGGCCGGCACCACCCCGATCATCTCCGTGGGGTGGGACCCGGGGATGTTTTCCCTGAACCGGCTCTTCGGCGAGGCTCTCCTGCCGGAGGGGGAGACGTACTCGTTCTGGGGCAAGGGCCTGAGCCAGGGGCACTCCGATGCGGTGCGCCGGGTGCCCGGCGTGGCCGGCGGCGTGCAGTACACCATCCCGGCCGACGACGCGATCACAGCCGTGCGCAGCGGTGCCCGCCCGCAGTTGAGCACCCGGGAGAAGCACCGCCGGGAGTGCTACGTGGTGCTCGCCGACGGCGCGGACCGGGCCGAGGTGGAACAAGCGATCGTGACGATGCCGCACTACTTCGCCGATTACGACACCACGGTGCACTTCATCACCGCGGAGGAGTTTGCCCGCGACCACGCGGCGATGCCCCACGGCGGGTTCGTGATCCGCAGCGGCACCACCGGCACCGGCCATGACCAGATCATGGAGTACCGGCTGGAACTGCAGAGCAATCCCGAGTTCACCGCCAGCGTGCTGGTGGCCTACGCCCGCGCCGCGGCCCGGTTGAACGCCCGCGGCGTCACCGGTGCGCACACCGTGCTGGACGTGCCGCCGGCGCTGCTATCACCCAAACCGGTGGAGCAACTGCGCGCCGAACTGCTCTGAGGCCGGCCGGGCGGTGGCCCTGGGCCTCGCCACCTTCCCGGCCTCTGGCCGGCGCCTAGCAGATGGTGGCCGCCGTCGCCCACCAGGCGGTTCCTACCAGGCGCCGGCCGCGGTCGCCCCGATCGCCAGGAGCCCCTGGGCGCGGCGGCTGAGCACCTCGATCACCGCGTCGGATAGCGCCATCGCAGCGGTGTCGAGGATGTGCCGTGCGGGCAGTGCCGCACTCACGAAGTCGGCATGCATCCGACGGGTCGCCGCCTGGTCGGAGAACCCGTGAGCCGCGCGGGCCCGCACCCGCTGGACACACGTGTCCACATCGGGAAGCAGCACCGCGTAGTTCGCCGTGGCCAGCCTCGCATGGCGCAGGAACTGAGGCAGGAACCGCGGGCCGAGCACCCCGTCGTAGACCACCTCCAGGCCCCCGCGGACCAACGCTCCGACGGCAGCCGCCGCAGCGGCGGTGACCGCCTCGTTCCGTTCAGGGGCCCGTGATGACCACGGCGGACTCCCGCCGTTGCGCAGCATCGCGAAGAACGCATCGCCCGGTACCAACGCCGATGTGGCGGCCATATCCGCGATCCGCTCGGCCACCGCGGACTTGCCCGCGCCCGGCGGCCCGGTGATCACCAGGAGGTCCATCGCGTCACTCCGGGGGCGGTTCACCGAGCGCTGTTGAGACCATCGTGGTGGCGTGGAGCAGCGCTTCGCCGCAGCGCCGCTGCCGGTCCTCATCGAGCCGGTAGGTCGGAACCAGGGTGCTCATCGCGGCCACGACGCGGCCGCCGGCCTGCACCGGGGCGCAGATGGCGGTGACGTCCTCCTCCACGGTCTCGGTCACTACCACGTACCCGGCACGCGGCGTCCGGCCGCGTAGCACCGCCCCGACCGCTGAGCCCGCTAATGGCACCGTGCGGCCCACCCAGTTGCTGTGCCGCACCGAGAAGGTGCCCTCCACGATGCTGATGTACAGCGCCGTGTCCCCGATGCCGGGCACCGCCAGGTACACCGACTCCCCGGTGGCCTCCACCACCGACTGCATCGCCTCGGCGCTGAGCGGCACGAGCATCTCGCGGGTGAAGGACCTGGCGCCGAGTTGGATCAGCCGCGGCCCCGGTTCGTAGGCGTTGTCCGGGCCGCGGGTGAGGAAGTCGGATGCCTCCAGAGTGCGCAGCAGCCGCAGCGCCGTGCTGGCGGGCAGGCCGGCATCCTGAGCGGCGTCAGTCAGTGTCGTCCGGCCGCGGTCGCATACTGCGGCCAGCAGAGTCAGGGCGCGTTGGACCGACCGCGTCGAAGGCTCGCTCACCGGACTGCCTTCGCTGTCGACCCGTCCTCGAGTCCGCCGCCGGACCCGACGATCTGCACCGCCTCGCTGATCAGACGGGCGGCAGTCCTGGCGGTGCGGCCATCGGGGTCGAGCGCGGGGTTGAGTTCCACCACATCGAGGAGCGCCAACTTCCCGGTGGCAGCGGCGGCCCGGACGGCGGCCACCACCAGCGGGGCGGGCACTCCGAGCGCGGCCGGAGCCGAGACCCCGGGCGCCACGGCGGCCGGCAACACGTCCAGGTCGATGGTCAGGTAGAGCACATCGAGGCCGACGGCGAAGCCCGTCACGAACCGAGCGACGCCGTCGGCGCCGGCCTCCCAGCAGTCCAGGTCCGTCCACCACCGCACCCCGATTTGCCGGTATGGTTTAATATATTTCTCCATCACATCGCGTGCTTCTTTTTCATGACCGGAAATAGCATTTGCATCGGTTAATTCTTTCAGCATCGTTAATGTCGGGTCTAACGTCATATGTATGGATCCTCCTTTTATAAATATTAATAACCTTGAACTTGACGTTCATAGTTTACTTCATTCTTTTTATCGTATGCTTTAAAAATAGCTTCTTCATCGAAACCTAAAATATGACCTAGTTGTAAGTATGCTTTAAATAAATTAAGATAGTTTTCTTTTGATTTTTCTTCATAAAATTTCAAGCACTTTTGAAAGACGTGATTAAATTGAAGTGTTTCATCTGTATTTACCTTTTCAAAATTAATTTGAGAAAAATGATACCCTTTCTCTAAACCGATGGAAAGTAAGAAATGAATATTGTCCACGTATTCTTCTAGTATTACCGAGCGTTCTGAACGTGGTTTCGTACTCCAAAACTTGAAGCATCTTGTTTCATTTGCAAG
>CALKWS010000291.1 GCA_938004115.1 uncultured Ruaniaceae bacterium | reverse complement strand
AGACGGCACCCGCCGTCGGAACGGAAGGGCAGAACGATGAAGTACCTGGTGATGCTGATCGGCGACGGCGACGTGCCGCCGTGGGACTCCCAGTCCGAGGAGGAGCAGGCTGCGGCGATGGGCAAGTTCGAGGAGTTCGACGCCGCCTGCGCCGCCCGGGAGGGGGTGCAGATCCTCGCCGGCGAGGCGCTCAACGACGGACAGGCCGACGCCACGGTGATGCGCACCCGCGGCGGCCGGGTCACCCTTACCGAGGGGCCGTATGCCGAGGCGCTGGAGGGCCTGGGCGGGTTCTTCCTCATCGAGGCCCCGGACCTGGACGTCCTCGTGGAGCTCCTGCAGGTCCTGCCGCCGTACGACATCCAGATCTCCCCCGTCGTCGACCCCTACTGATGGGGGCCACACCGGTGGCGGTCCGGCGCTGAGGGGTGCGGTGTTGCCCGAGGAGCGTCCGCTGGACGAGGTATGGCGCGAGCACTGGGCCCGGCTGCTCGGGCAGTTGCTCGCCCGGTTCGGCCGGCCGGACGTCGTCGAGGACGCCCTCGCCGACGCCTTCGCCGAGGCCGCAGCGCAGTGGCCGTCCACCGGTGTGCCCACCAACCCACCCGGGTGGGTGTACTCGGTTGCCCATCGCCGGGTGATCGACGCACTGCGCCGGGAGGGTACCGCCGCTGCGAAGGCGCACTTGCTGGCCGACGACGACGTCCCCGGCCCGGAGGGTGCACTCACCCGGTCCTGGGGTGCTGAGGGGACGGCGGGGGAGCCCGTCGATGAGCGGATCGCGCTGCTGTTCATGGCCACCCACCCGGCGCTCGCACCGGAGGTGCGCCCGGCCCTGGCGCTGCGGTTCGTGCTGGGCGTGCCCACTGCGGACATCGCGCGACTCTTCCTGGTGCCCCGGGCCACCATGGCCGCCCGGCTCACCCGCGCCAAACAACGGCTGACGCGCTCGGGGATCCCGTTCACGATCCCGGACCGGGACCGATGGCCCGAGCGGGTCGACGATGTGGCCCGCGCCATCTACCTGGCCTTCACCGCCGGCTATGCGCCCGCCGGCGGCGGGCAGGTGGTCGCCGTGGACCGGGCCGATGACGCGGTCCGGCTGGCGGAACTGGCGGCCGAACTGCTGCCCGGGCAACCGGTGCTGGAGGCGCTCGCCGCGCTGGTGCGGCTGCAGCACGCCCGCCGGGACGCGCGGGTGGACGCCAGCGGTGCTTTGGTGCGCCTGGCCGATCAGGACCGCACCCGCTGGCACCAGGAGGACATCCGCGCCGGGCTGCGGCGGCTGTCCGCGCTGCGTCCGACCACCGGACTAGCCGAGGAGTACCGCCTGCAGGCGTTGATCGCCGCGTTCCACGACACCGCCGCGCGGGCCAATCGGACCGACTGGGCCGCGATCGCCCGCACCTATGCGCGGCTGGAGCACCTCACCGGCTCACCGATCGTCCGCCTGAACCGGGCGGTCGCCGTCGGGCAGGTATCCGGGCCGATGGCCGGGCTGGCGCTGTTACGGGCCGCCGGCGACCGGCTGCCCGGCCACCACCGGGTGTCGCTGGTGCGGGCGGAATTGCTGCGCGACGGCGGTGAGTTGGACCAGGCGCGGGACGCCTACGAGCAGGCCCTCGCGCAGTGCCCGCCAGGGGCCGAACGCGATCACATCGCCGCCCGCCTGGCGGAGTTGGACCCGGGCGCTAGTCCTGCTCCTTGATCCAGGCGAGCAACTCCGGGACCACGATCTCCGGACGACGCGCCCAGCGCAGGTGTCCGGGCGGCTCGGCCAGGTCCTCGCCCAGGTGCAAGCGGGAGATCCGTGCGCTGCTCAGTTTGTCCAGGAGTCCGGTCAGTGCCCGCGGCGGGGCGAACCCGTCGCCGGCCAGTGAGATACCCAGCACCGGCAACTCGACGGCGGCGATCGCCGGATCGTGATCGACCCGCGGGGTACCGAACTCCAACCGGCCGGTGCGGGCGAACCGGCTCCAGTCCAGCATCTGCCCGCGCGACTCCCGCCCGCCGAAACGCAGCCGGTGCCCGGGGAAGTGGCCCAGCACCCGCGAGATCGCGGGGACCACCACGCCGACGAGGAACATCCCGGGGTGCCATAGCCGCCACCACACCGACCCGCTGGCCACCAGCATCAGTCCGGCGAGCGCCTGCGGGTGCCGCCCGGCGTACACCGCCCCCAGGTGGCCGCCCAGGGAGTGGCCCAGCAGGTACACCGGTGCGCCCGGCAGGCGCTGCCGGACGGCGCCCACCGCCGCGTCCAGGTCATCGAGCAACTCGGCATAGCCGTAGTCGTACCGTCGGGACGGCGTGCGACCACCGGACTCCTCATGGCCGCGTAGTTCGGTCACCGCCGCGGTCAGGTCGGCCTCGCCGAGTGCCTCGGCGAGTTTGCCGTAGTAGCCGGCGCGCACGCCCATCGCGGGCACGATGAGCACCACCGGGGCCCCGGGCGTCGCCGAGGGCGTGAGCCGGACAGTGAAGGAGGTGCCCTCCGCCCGGGGGATGGTGATCTGCTCGGCCGATGTCATCGCCGTCCCACGCTAGCGCGAGTACCGGCGCAACTCACCGACCCCGGGCGGGCCGGGCAGGTCAGGGCTGGTCGACGTTCCCGCGCTAGCCCCCGGTCTCCACCCCGCGGCTCTCGATGCCGCCACCAGAGCGGAAACGCCACGCCGCCTGCCGGGTGAACATGAGCCCGTGTGTGAGGGTGAAGGCCTACGGTCCGATCCAGCCGGAGGTCCGATGCGCCCGACAACTCACCTGGCCACCCGTCACCTGGCCGCCCGCAGTCTCCTTGTGGCAGCAGCGGCGGCCCTGGTGCTGGCCGCCTGCGGCGGGACGGCCGACCCGGAACAGCCGCCCGAGGGCACGGTCACCGAGGAGCCGGAGGCGGGCCCGCAGGAGACGGCGCCGGAGGAGCAGTCCGACCCCGACGACGCACCGCCGGGACGCTCGAAGGACACCGAAGGCATCGGCGCGGACGACGACACCACGGCACCGGAGCGCCAGGGCACCGACCCGGTGCCCGACGAGGAGTTGCCCGGCAGCGACTTCGGTCTGTACTTCAGCGAGGCCGGCGCCGCGGTCGACGTGGTCGGCGTGCCGGACGGGGACGTGCTCTTCGTCCGCGAGTTACCGGACCACACCGCCCCGGAGGTGGGCCGGCTCGCACCGACCGGGGACGCGGTGCTCGCGGGACGGGAACGTTCGGTGGAGCACGGAATCTGGGCGGAGATCGAACTGGCCGACGGCGTGGGCTGGGTGAACAGCCGCTACCTCGGCTACCTCGCCGAGCCCGGGGAGGACATCACCAATGAGTTCGCCCAGTACGGCGGGCAGGACGATGCCGCCGCGCTGGTCGCCGACATCGCCCAGGAACGGGTGGACGACCACACCCTGGAGTCCGATGCGCCGCAGTGGGTGCTGATCCAGACGCCGGCGGACAGCCCGGTGTACCGGGTGGATGTCTTCCCGTTCTTCGACGACGCCGTCTACGGGGAACGCCTGGAGATCCACATCGAGGAGACGGCCGACGGCGCCGAGGTCACCCAGGTGCAGCGCACACTGATCTGCAGCCGCGGAGCCAGCGAGGGGTTGTGCGTCTGA
>CALKWS010000290.1 GCA_938004115.1 uncultured Ruaniaceae bacterium | reverse complement strand
CCGTGCCGGCTCGGCGGACAGCGCCAGGTCATGGCGCCCGCCGGGCACCTGGAGCACTTCGACGTTCGTACCGAGCGCCGGTGCGACGCGGTGCATGTCCGCCACGCCCAGCACCACGTCGGTGCCTGCCAGTTGGGCGGTGGTGGGGCGGGTGGGATGGCCGGAGGCCCCGCTGGTGCAGACCAGCACCGGGGCGAGGATGTCGAGTCCGTGCCGAACACGTCGCTGGGCCTCGAGCACCGAGGCGAGCCAGCCCGCCCGTACCGGGAAGGCGTCCAGCGGCTTCCAGTCCAGCCGGTAGTCGAACTCCCCGCCGGTGGAGGCGTGCAGGCTGCGCCCGTAGCCGTCGTCCATCGTGCTCACCGGCAGCAGCGGTGCGACCTTCCCGACCATGCGGATCAGCGGCCGGGCCAGGGCGCGCATCAGGGCTGGGCGGTGCAGGTCGAACCACGGACTGTTGAGCACCAGCGCGTCGACTGCGCCCGGTCGCCGGTCGGCGTACAGGCAGGCGATCAGGCCGCCGGTGGAATGTCCCAGCAGCACCACCGGCCGGTCGTTGCCCGCTGTGCCACCGCCGTCGGCCCGGATGATGCGTAACGCGGCGCTGATCTCCTCCACGTGCGCCGCGATGCCGGCCGCCCACCCGGGGCGCCGTCCGGGCCGGATGGACCGGCCGTGGTCGCGCATGTCCAGGGCGTAGAAGTCGTAGCCTTCCTCGACCCACCGGCGCCCGTGGCCGGCCTGGAAGAAGTAGTCGGCGAACCCGTGCAGGTACAGCACCGCCGGAGCGGCACCGGCGTGCCCCGGGCCCCGCGCCTGCCGGCGTCGCACCAGGGTCGCCACCGGGCACCCGGCGCCATCGGGACGCAACGGGATGGTGCTCGCCTGCCATGGCGCGCCCAGCACATCGGTGGACCAGGGGGAGTGTGCGGGGACCGTACCCGGGGCCGCCGGCGATGACGTACTCACGTGCGTATCGTGCCACCGACGTGCGGCGGGTGGGCCGCTATCCCGCCCAGGATCGCGTGATCCCGGCGGCGCTCGCCGCGACGGGGTCCTCGGCTCGCGCCGGGCAGCGTCTTACCTGGTGGGACACCCGTGGGAGGCTGTTGGCCGCCGGCCGCCCGCGCCGTACCGTTGCCGGTGACCCATCAAGAGCAGCCGAGAGATCTGGCTCGACGACGCTGCAGCAACCACCGCGATGCGGAAGGTGCTACCGCCAGGAGCGATGGAGGCAACCATGAGCGATCCGCAACCCCGATGTTCCCTGCCCGCCGGAGCGGGCCCGGCCACCCTCGGCGTACGTGGTGGGCAGCAGCGCACCGAGTACGGGGAGGTGGCCGAAGCCCTCTTCCTCACCCAGGGCTATGCCTATGACCGCGCCGCCGACGCCGAGGCCGCCTTCGCCGGGGAACTCGACATCTTCACCTACTCCCGGTACGCCAACCCCACCGTGGCGGCCTTCGAGGAACGACTGCGCCTGCTCGAGGGCGCCGAGGCGTGCTACGCCACCGCCACGGGTATGTCCGCCCTGTTCGCCACCCTCGCCGCCCTGGTGGGCCGGGGCGGGCGGGTGGTTGCCGGCCGGGCGTTGTTCGGCTCCACCTTCGTGGTGCTGGAGGACATCCTGGGCAAGTGGGGGATCCGCACCGACTACGTCGATGCCCACCGCGTGGAGGACTGGCAGCGTGCCCTGGCCACACCGGCCGATGTGGTGCTGTTCGAGACCCCCTCCAACCCGATGATGGACATCGTGGACATCGCCGCCGTCTCCGACCTGGCCCACCGCGCCGGGGCGCTGGTGGTGGTGGACAACGTGTTCGCCACCCCGGTGCTGCAGCGCCCCCTGGAGCTCGGGGCGGACGTGGTGGTGTACTCGGCCACCAAACACATCGACGGGCAGGGCCGGGTGATGGGCGGTGCGGTGCTCGGGCCGCGGGACCTGGTGTGCGGACCGATCCAGGACTTCATCCGCAACACCGGGCCCACACTCAGCCCGTTCAACGCCTGGGTGCTGGTCAAGGGCCTGGAAACCCTCGCGCTGCGCGTGCGGGCCCAGAGCGCCGCGGCCCTCGAACTGGCCACCTGGCTGCAGGACCACCCGCGGGTGGCCTCGGTGCGCTACCCGTTCCTCACCTCCCACCCCCAGCACGCCCTGGCGCGGCAGCAGATGAGCGGGGGAGGCACGGTGGTCTCCTTCGACGTGCACACCGGCGCCGGTGCGCCCGGCCCGGCGCGGCACGACGGCGAGGGCGAGTTGGCCAAGAAGCGAACCTTCGCCTTCCTGGACGCGCTGCAGATCGTGGACATCGCCAACAACCTGGGGGACGTGAAGTCCATGGCCACCCATCCGGCCACGACGACGCACCGGAAACTAGGTGCCGAGGGGCAGGCCGCGATCGGGGTCACCCCGGCCACGGTGCGACTGTCGGTGGGGCTGGAGGACCTGCCGGATCTGCGGGCCGACCTGGACCAGGCGCTGAGCGCGGTCTAGACCCGGGGTGGCGCGGACCGCCGGCGGATGTGTGCCGGCCTCAGACCACGCCGTACAGCCGGTCGCCCGCATCCCCCAACCCGGGCACGATGTAGGCCTTGTCGTTCAGCCGCTCATCCACCGCGGCCGTCACGATGGTGACATCGGCCCGGTCGCCGACCGCATTCTCGACCTTCCGCAGGCCCTCGGGGGCCGCCAACAGGCAGATGGCGGTGACGTCCCGTGCGCCCCGTTCGAACAGGTACTCGATCGAGGCCACGAGGGTGCCCCCGGTGGCCAGCATCGGGTCCAGCACGAAGCACTGCCGATCGGTCAGGTCGTCGGGCAGGCGGTTGGCGTAGGTGATCGCCTCCAGGGTGCTCTCATCGCGTTGCAGGCCCAGGAACCCCACCTCCGCGGTGGGCAGCAGGCGGGACATGCCCTCGAGCATGCCCAGACCGGCCCGCAGGATCGGCACCACGATCGGTTGCGGGTCGGCCATCTTGGTGCCCGTGGTGCTGGTGACCGGTGTGGTGATCTCCACCGGTTCGGTGCGCACGTCCCGGGTGGCCTCATAGGCCAGCAGCGTGACCAACTCGCCGGTGAGCATCCGGAACACCGGCGATGGTGTGGTCCGGTCGCGTAGCGCCGTGAGTTTATGGGCGATGAGCGGATGGTCGACGACGTGCAGGCGCATGACGCCAATGTAGACGACCCGGCACACTGTGCTCATGACGACGGGCCGAGACCGGGACATATCGCCGCCATCCGCCACCGCGCCGGAGCGCGTCGCCGCGGCCGATCCCTCCGTGCCCCGCCCAGGGGACGCCGAGGCGATGCGCCTGGCGCTGCAAGCCGCGCGGAAGGCAGGGGCCGCCGGGGATGTGCCGATCGGTGCGGTGGTGCTGGACAGCCGCGGTGAGGTGATCGCCATGGAGCACAACGCCCGGGAGGTGCACCACGACCCGACGGCGCACGCGGAGATCCTGGCATTGCGTGCCGCCGGGCAGCGGCTGGGCACCTGGCGCCTGAGTGGGTGCACGCTCGTGGTGACGCTGGAACCGTGCGCGATGTGCGCCGGCGCGGCGGTGCTGGCGCGGGTGGACCGGCTGGTACTCGGGGCGTGGGACCCCAAGGCGGGGGCGTGCGGGTCCACCCGCGACATCGTGCGCGACTCCCGGCTGCCCCACCGCATGACCGTCACCGGGGAGGTGCTCGCCGAGGAGTGCGGTGAACTGCTGCGGGAGTTCTTCGCCGGTCGGCGGTGAACCGGGAGGACCCGGGAGCGGCTTCCCGGCGTGCCCGCAGGACGTCGTGCCCGCAGGACGTCCTGCCCGCAGGGCGTCGTGCCCGCAGGGGGTCGTGCACGCCCGCGGGGGCGCTCCGGTCAGAGCAGGGCCGGTAGCCGGGTGAGCAGGGCCGTGAGCGTCTCGCTGGTTCCGGCATCCACCTTGACGGTGGCGTGCCCGTCTCCGCGGGTTGGACCACGGTTGACGATCGCCACCGGCTGCCCCTCGCGCGCGGCGTGGTGCACGAACCGCAGCCCGGACATCACGGCCAGCGAGGACCCGAGCACCACGAGCGCCTCCCCGGCGTCGACCATCTCGTACGCCTTCGCCACCCGGCCTTTGGGCACGGTCTCTCCGAAGTAGACGATGTCCGGTTTGAGTACCCCGCCGCACACCGGGCAGTCCAGCACCCGGAACCCTTCGGTGGCTTCGATCACCGCGTCCGCATCCGGGGCGATCTCCGCGTCCTCGACGTCCACGCGTTCGGCGAACCCGGGATTGAGCGCTTCCAGTTCCCTGTGCAGTTCCGCCCGGCTCATCCGGTGCCCGCAGTTCAGGCAGACGACGGCGTTGTAGTGGCCGTGCAGGTCGATCACGTTCCGTGAGCCGGCGGCCTGGTGCAGCAGGTCCACGTTCTGGGTGATCACGCCGGTGACCACGTCCGCGGACTCCAGCGCGGCCAGTGCCCGATGGCCCGCGTTCGGACGGGTGGTGCGCATGTGCCGCCAGCCCACGTGGTTGCGCGCCCAGTAGTGCCGCCGGAAGTTCGGGTCGGAGGTGAATTGCTGGAACGTCATCGGCTTCCGCGGCGGGGAGTCCGGCCCGCGGTAGTCCGGGATGCCGGAGTCGGTGGACATGCCCGCACCGGTCAGCGCCGTCCAGCGCTTACCGTGCAGCAACTCCACCAACTGCTCGAACTCATCGCTCACCCTGGTGAGCCTACGGAAACGCGCCCGCGGATGCGGCGCCCAGGTGGTGAGGCTGCACACGCGTGCGGTGCTACGGCGCCAGGGAGGACATCCCGGCGAAGGCAGCGGCCATCCCCGCGCCCCACACCACCGCAGCGGCGATCTGCCACACGATCACGCGCCTGCGGCCGTAGCCGACGCTGGTCATGATGAACGTGGTCAGGGAGATCGCGAACACCGTCGGCGCGAGCAGCGAGGCGATCGGAACGCCGTACTTGTCCGTCCGGGCCACGATGCGCGCCCGCCGGGATGAGACCGCGGTGGCGCTGCCCTCCCGCCGTCTGGCGATCGCACCACCAAGGCTGCCGGCCACCAGGACGGCGGCCGTGTTACCGACCAGCGCCGCCCCTAGCGCCAGCGGTAGCGGCACCCCGGCCAACGCACCCAGCACGGTACCGAAATAGGACTCGATGAACGGGATGCCGCCCAGCACGGTCACGGCCAGCACGGACACCACCGGACCCAACTCGGCGACGAAGGATTGCAGATCGGCAAAGGACTGTTCCATCGCGGGCTCCTCCTGGTGGGGTGCCTCCAGCCTCGGGCCGGATCGGCGCATGCAGTAGTGCGCCAGCGCCACCCTTGGCGTGCGATCTGCACGGGTGAGCCATGACGGCCGTCATGACCGGGCGCCGGGCCGGGGTCACTCCCGCGCCGGGGCTGCTCCGCCCTCCGGTACCCGGGCCGGGGTGAGGCCGGTATTCCGGGCCGCTGCGCCGTCGTGCTTCTGCGACGCGGGCTGGGCCGGGCGTGCCTCCTCGTCCAGTTCGGCGTTCAGCACACCGCCGGAGAGCAGCGCGATGGAGCTCAACCACATCCACAGAACCCCGGCGAGCACGAGTCCCACCGTCTGCGCCGCCGCCTGGACCGCGGTGTCCTGGACCGTCTCGCCCTCCAGCACCGAGGTGCCGGTGTACGCCAGGTACTGGCCGAACCCGAGCGAGATCGCGATCAACAGCACCGTGCCCAGTACCGCACCTGGCAGGCAGCGGGTCCACACGGTGTCGATGTTCGGGCCGAAGCGGTACAGGATGGTCAGGTACGCCGCGGTGACCGCCGCTACCGCCGGCCACCGCAGCACGGCCCACGCCACCTCGAAGAACCCGCCGAAGCCGAACTGGTCGGCGATCTGTTGGCCCCCGCCCAGCAGCGGACCCACCACCACCATGGACACCAGCACGATCAGGGTCACCACCGCGCCGCCGGCCAGGGCCAGGCCCAGCACCTGCAGACCGAGGAAGGACCGCCGTTCGTCCACCGCGTAGGCGTCATCCAGGGCGCGGATCGCGGCCCGGAACATCCGGCTCGCCAACCACAGCGCCACCAGCACGCTTCCGATCGCCACCCCGGTGCGCTCCTGTTCGAGCAACCCTTCGATCAACGGCACGAGCACGTCGTCGGTGACGTCGGAGGCGAAGATGGTGGCGACGGCATCGACCAGGGTGCTCTCGATCCGCTCGACCTGGTCCGCGCCCAGCACGCGCTCCAGGAAACCCAGGCTGGAGCCGAGCGCCAGGGCCAGCGGCACCAGGGAGATCAGGCCGTAATACGTCATCTCCGCTGCCAGACCGGTCACGCGTACCTCCTGGATCCGCCGGATGGCGCGGAAGGTCAAGGAGACGACGTTGATGCGGCTGTCCGGTCTGCTGCGGTGCTCCAACCGTTCCTGGAGGCGGGTGAGCAGATCCTGGTCCTGGGAGCGTTGGGCGCGGCGGGTGCGGATCGGGTCGAAGACGTACCGGTTCACCGCCGCACCGAGGTGCACCAGCAGCACCGCAGTAGCCAGCGCACCGGCGAGGGTCAGGGCCGGGCGCCACGGGCCGGTGGCGATATCCATCAGACTCAGGCCCGCCGTGAACGCGCCGAAAACCGCCAGTAGCGTGGTGGCCGCGGGGCTGATCCACCGCCGCACCGGCGACCAGCGCCGGGTGGCAGCGGCTACGACGAACCCGCTGAGCACCACAGCCACGAACAACACGCCAACTCCCCGCTCATCTGCGCACCCGCCCAGCCCCCAGGATGGCACGCCGCACACCGAGGCCACGGGAGGCCCTCGCCCAAGGTGCCGGTCGTGACCGGAGTGTGACCTGAACTCTTCGGGAGACATGGCGACCAGCAGGGGCAAGCGATAGGCAGTCATTGCCCGCCCGGGAATAAATCCCGCCCTAAATGCGCTGTACTTAGTGAAAGGCCCGCTACTAGACCCTAGGAGGTGTGTTGACATTGGCACGCAATGACCTGCAATTGTGGAACCCGTTCCGAGAGATCGATGACATGCACCGACGCATGTCCCAGATGCTTGAATCCGCGTTCGAGCCCGCGTCGCTGAACGGATTCACGGGGTGGACCCCGCCGGTCGACATCGAAGAGACCGACGACGCATTCGTGGTCGAAGCAGAACTGCCCGGCGTGAAGCGCGACGATGTTTCCGTGGAACTGAACGACAATGAGTTGACGATCCGCGGAGAAGCCAAGGAGCGCGAACGCGTGGGCATCCTGCGCCGGCAGACCCGGCGCACCGGTGAGTTCCTCTACCGGGTCCGGCTGCCCGGCGATGTGGACGAGGACAAGGTGGAAGCCACGCTGCGCGACGGAGTTCTGGAGTTGCGCATCGGCAAGGCCGTCCCGGCCCAGGCTCGCCGGATCGAGATCAGCGCCGGCTGAGTCACCTGAACCCCGAGCCGGCAACCATGACGGTTGCCGGCTTTTGTTCTGTCCGCGGGTGTGCCCCCGCTTGTCCTGCCCGCGCGTGTGTCCCCGCTTGTCCTGCCCGCGCGTGTGCCCGCGATCGGCTCTGCGCGTCCGGCTCGAGGGAACACGCCACTCAGGTGAGCGCAGCCCAGGTGACAGGCACTCAGGTGAACAGGCAGAACGGGTGCCCGTGCGGATCGAAGAGGACGCGGACGTCCTGCTGCGGTTGGAACTCGGCTAGCTCCGCTCCGCACGACAGTGCCCACTGCACGGACGCGGGCAGGTCCCGCACCCAGATGTCCAGGTGCTCGGTGGCCCGCTGCGCGCCGGCGACGGCGGGCCACACCGGCCGTGTGAAGTGGCGTTCGAACTCGAAGTTCAGGGTCGGACCGTCCGCAGACACCTGGGGTTTCACCTGGGCCCACCCGACCGTGCCGTCCTCCTCTTCCTCGGCGGTCACCTGCCAGCCGAGTAACCGTGCGTGGAAGCCGGCGAGTTCAGCCGGTGCGGGAGTTGAGATCGTGACCGAGGTGAGCCGCATCCATGGGCGGCGGGCCGGTGCCGGGGAAGGATCCTCACGCCGGCCGGGATCCTCGCGCCGGCCGGACTCCTCGCGCACAGCGACCTCCTCGTTGCGGTCGGTGGGGAACCCCGTGCGGCGGACCCTCGGGGCCGCGGCACCCAGGTGGTTGCTTGTCGTCATGCTGCATGTTCGGGCGGCCCGCCGCAATGCCTTCCCCACTCCGAGTGTGCCCGGCGTCTGTAGGTAGCGGCCGGTCGCGGTGCCGGGCGTACCGGGGACTATCCATCGGCGCCGGTGTGGCACGATTCGAGCGTGCGTCGATCATTGGAGGATCTGGGACTGCAGCGGATGACTCCGGCCCAGCAGTTGCGCGCCGGCCGGCTCCCGTTGCGGCTGCTCAGCCTGTTCACCGGGCTGACGCTGTTCGGCATCTCGATGGCGATGCTCATCCAGAGCGGTCTGGGCATGCTGCCCTGGGACGTGCTGCACTACGGAATCGCCCGCCACCTACCGGTGACCATCGGCACCGTGGTGGTCGGGGTGTCCCTGCTGCTGCTGTTGCTGTGGATCCCGATGCGGGAGATGCCCGGGCTCGGCACGATCGCGAACGCACTGTGGATCGGCGTGGTGCTGGACCTGACCCTGCTGGTCCTACCGCCGGCGGAACACCTGGGCTGGCGCATCGCGTTCATGCTCGGCGGGATCGTGATCAACGGGGTGGGCACGGCGATGTATATCGGTGCCCAACTCGGCCCCGGCCCGCGTGATGGCCTGACGACGGCGCTGTCCCGGCTGCTGCCGGTGAGCCTGCGCGTGGTCCGTACCGGGATCGAGGTGACGGTGGCGTTGGTCGGGTGGCTCCTGGGCGGTGTGATCGGGGTGGCCACGGTGCTGTTTGCGTTCTCCACCGGGCCGTTGACCCAGTTCTTCTTGCCGCACCTGGCGATCCGGGTGGGTCCGGTCCATCCCACACCCCGCGACGACGGCGGGCCGCGGCGGGACTGAGGCAGCAGTCATCCGGACCCGGATGCTCGCTCCGGTGGCCGCGGGTCCCGCTGCCCTCAGTTGGCCGACGGCGCCGTGGCGAAGTGGTGCAGCGGACCATGGCCCGAGCCGACCTCGAGGCGCTCGGCCCCCTGCAGGGCGGCGGTGAGCCAGTCCTTGGCACGCCGGATGGCGGCCTCCCAGTCCCCGCCGGTGGTCGCCACGTGGGCCGCGATCGCCGAGGACAGCGAGCAACCGGTGCCGTGGGTGCTGCGGGTATGTACCCACGGCACGCTGATCGTGGTGGTCTGCCCGTCGGGTCGCACCAGCACATCGGTGGCCCGCTCACCGGGTAGGTGGCCGCCCTTGGCCAGCACCTGCACGCCGTACCTGTTCGCCACGATCCGTGCCTGCGCCACGGCCTCGTCCCAGTCCTGTGCCGGCGCCCACTCCTGTGTGGTGCCCGCCCTGGGGGAGGCGATCGAACTGAGTACGGCCAACTCGGCCACGTTGGGAGTGACCAGGTCCGCACGCGGCATCAGGTCGGTGAGCCATTGTTCGGCCTCCAGGTCCAGCAGCCGGTCGCCGCTGGTCGCAACCATCACCGGGTCCAGCACCACGTACGGCACGGGGGTGCGGCCCAACCAGGAGGCGATCGCCTCCACCGCCGCGGCTCCGCCCAGCATGCCGATCTTGACGGCGTCGATCTCCACGTCCTGGGCGAGGGTGTCCAA
>CALKWS010000289.1 GCA_938004115.1 uncultured Ruaniaceae bacterium | reverse complement strand
ACACGCGCAGCAGGCCCATCCTACCCGGCGCGCATCAGTGCCGCGCAGCGGCGGGTGCGGCGTCGTCCGCCGGGTCCGGTCCCGGCCGGTTACCCCACCCCTTCGGTCCCGGGGCGGCTACCTTCGCCGCTCCGGTCCCGGGCGGGGCTACTCCCCCAGCACCGCCCGGTACAGGTGGGTGCGGTACGGAAGGTGCACCACGCCGTCGTCATCGGCCTCCTCCTGGGCCAGCGCGCGCACCTCATCGAGGACCTCGGCACGTTGGGCGTCGGCCAGCGCGATGACGGCCGAGCGGGAGGCGGCCAGGTCCACCAGCGTGTCCGGGTCCAACCGGTACGTCCAGGCGATCGTGTGCTGGTCCACCTCGGTGAGCGGTGCGCTGATGCGCACGTCGTCGGCGTCGATCATCCGCTCCGCGGCGCTGTGCTGCACGATGGCGTTGAACCGGGCGACCCAGGGCATGTTGGTGTCTCGGATGTTCCACACCAGCCCCAGCACGCCACCGGGGCGCAGCACTCGGCCCACCTCCCGGCTGGCCGCCTCCGGGTCCACCCAGTGCCAGGCCTGGGCGAACGTCACCGCGTCCACCGACTGGTCCGCCAGCGGAAGGTTCTCCGCGGCGCCCACCAGGGCGGTGATGTCGCCGTGGTGCTCGGTGAGGGCCTGCAGCATCCCCTCGTCTGGGTCCACGGCGATCACCCGGCGGCCGGTGCGGGCCAGTGCTGCGGTGAACTTACCGGTGCCGGCGCCCACGTCGGCCACGAGCCGGGCCTGCGGCGGCAGGAGCCACTCGACCGCCTCGGGCGGGTACTCGGGCCGTCCCCGGTGGTACAGGTCGGCGGCCTTACCGAAACTCGTTGCATCAGTCACGGGTTTCGAGGCTAGTGCACCCGGGCCGAGTGATCCGGAGCCCGCGCTGGGAGCCCGGACCGGCGGGAACCGCGATTTGCTCGAAGGTCGCAGTCACCAGGTGACTGGGATCTGCGAGTAAAACCGAGCCGGACGCGGCGGTTGGCATCGGGGCGGGGCGGTGCCAGGCTGGGGACTCGTGCGCCCAGATGTCCGCCGGGCCCGAATCGGGACCACGATCGCCTTCGCCACCAACGGCGCTCTGCCGGCGACGTTGATGGCCCGGTACGCCGAGGTGAAGGACCTGCTGGGCATCAGCGACGCCACGTTCGGGCTCCTCGTGGCGGGCTATGCCCTGGGTGCCGCCGGGGCACTGAACCTGCCCGGGGTGGTGCTGCGCCGCGCCGGCAGCAGGGTGACGACCACCGCCGGCACCGTCTGGATCGCCGTGTGGTTGCTCGTCGCGGCGGCTGGAGTCGTGGCCGGTCAGGTGTGGCTGGTGGTGGCGGCGTTGGCCCTGGCCGGGTGGGCCGATTCGATCGTGGATGTGGCGCAGAACGCCCAGGGCCTGCGGGTCCAGGCGGCCCGAGGCTCCTCGGTGCTGAACTCGATGCACGCCGGGTGGAGCGTCGGGGCGGCGCTCGGTGGAGCCGTGGGGACCCTGGCCGCCACGGCCGGGGTTCCGCTGCCCGCCCACCTCGCCGGCTGGGGGCTGGTGTGCGCGGCGTCGATGGCGCTGGCGGGACGGACGTTTCTGGCCGACCGCCCCTCGACGAGCGTTCGGCAGGCCGAACCCCGCTCCCGGGTGCCGTGGTCGGCGGTGCGGCTGCTGGTGCCGTTGGGGATCCTGGCGCTGGCCGGTTTGTCGGTCGAGGAGGTCGGTAACAGCTGGTCGGCGGTGCTGCTGGCCACCGAGCGCGGGGTGCCGGCGGCGTCGGCCGGGATCGGGCTGAGCGCCCTGCTGACTGCCCAGTTCATCGGCCGGGCACTGGGCGACCGGTTCATCGACCGGTTGGGGCAGCGCACCGCACTGATCTGGAGCCTGTCGGGAATGGTCACCGGCCTGCTGGTCACCGCCTGGGTCCCGCATCCTTGGGTGACCGTGGCCGGGCTGGCGTTGGCCGGCTTCGCCAGCGCGGTCACGGTGCCGTTGGCGTTCGCCCGGGCGGACCAGGTGCCGGGCATGCGGGCACATAGCGGCGTCACGTGGATCGCGCTGTCGATGCGAGTGTTCGCGATCGTGCTGAGTCCGGCGATCGGGGCGATGAGTTCGCTCAGTTCGCTGCCGGTGGCGATCACGCTGGTGGCGATGCTCTCCGGTGCGGCCCTGATCCTGCAGTTACCGCGCCGGAATGGTCGGGATGACAGGATTTGAACCTGCGACCTTCCGCTCCCAAAGCGGACGCGCTACCAACCTGCGCCACATCCCGGGGGCACCTCGTAGTGCCACGCCCGTGAGTCTAGTACCCCGCTGACGTGGCCTGCTCCACACCGTCGGCGTGCGCCGCAGGGGTCGATCACCAGGTAGTCTTGGGGGCGCACGCGGGTGTAGCTCAATGGTAGAGCCTCTGCCTTCCAAGCAGATGGTGCGGGTTCGATTCCCGTCACCCGCTCCGGGCCCGGTCCCGCTGCCCACCCAGCGGAACCGGGCCTTCGTCATTCGCGCCATCATTGCGCAACCCGGCGCGATGCATCGTTGGCCAGCCGGGCGCGCTGGCCCGGCGGCGCGGCAGGGAAGCCCGACGGCGCAAGAACAGACGGCGCAGAAACAACGGGCAAGCCTGACGGCAGAACGGGAAGGCCCGACGGCGTACCAAGAGTGCACCGCCCACGCCACCACCACGGCAGTTACCCCGTAACGCACTCAGGGTCGCCACCTGCGTGGTGGCGACCCTGAGGTCACGATATGTACGTGGTTCGCGACGCGTGTCAGTCGTCGGTGTCGACCAGGCCGCGCTGCACGGCGCGGGCCAGGCGCCGCGGCACCTTCACCTCACGCCCGCCGGAGCGGACCGGGACGAGGTCAGCCGGCTTTGCCTTCCACTGCGAGCGGCGCGAGCGGGTGTTGGCGCGCGAGAGTTTCCGCTTCGGGACTGCCATGGGCCCTACCTCCCCTTCTTCCTCGTGGTTGCTGCCCGCGCTGATCTGCGCGGCACAGGTGATGCGCTGGGGTGGCCCAGGCTCAGGACTTGGCGTACCGGCGGCGGAACTTCTCCACCCGGCCGGCGGTGTCCATGATCTTCTGCTTACCGGTGTAGAACGGGTGGGACGCGGCGGAGATGTCGACGTCGATCACCGGGTAGGTGTTGCCGTCCTCCCATTCCACGGTGTTCTCCGAGGTGATGGTGGACTTCGTCAGGATCGAGAAGTCGGCGGAGATGTCGCGGAACACCACCGGGTGGTACTCCGGGTGAATGTCCTTCTTCATGTCTGCTTCCTACGTAGTTCGGGCGGCGCGAGTTGTGGTCGTCACCGGACGCTCGTGGCTGAGCCACTGACCGGGGCACCGGGGACGCACCGTGGATGCGAACGGTGCGCAGGCGGCAACCACTGCGGGTCAGGCTGCGCCCGGGACATCATACCCACATCCGCGACGGCCCGGCGACGGGCGCAGGCTGTGGCACCGCGCACACCATGGGCGTCCGACCGCGCACACCATGGGCGTCAGGAGGTCGCCCGGGCCCGCGCCCGGTAGGCCAACAGTAGCGCCACGGCGGTTTCGGCGTCGTCGACCGTCACCACGAACTGGCGGCCGCTACGCCGGGTGACCTGGATCGCCTCCCCGGACCGCAGCACAACCCCGAACCGGCCGGGTGCGGTGCGCAGCCCCACACCGCCGAACTCACCGGCGGGATTGACGTCCACCACGCCGGCTCCCTCGACGTCTGCCACCGGCACCCGTAGCCGCGGCAGGCCGATCAGTGAGGTGACAGCCAACCCGTCCCGGTCCACCCGCACCCGGAAGGCACCCGTGACGGCGGTGACCGCCACCAGCACCACCAACGATCCGGTCAGGCTCCACGCCAGCGCCCGGTCGGAGGGAAGCAGCCAGGCCGCGACGGTGCCCAGCCCCACCAGCACCAGACCGGCTCCGAGGACCATCCGGCCGAACCCGCCGAGGCTGGTGGTGCGCAGCCAGACCGCGTCCTCGTCGGCGCCCAGGTCGAGCGGTTCGGCCGTCCGTGCGGGCCGGCGTGCGGCCGGCACGGACGGTTGCACCAGCCAGGCCCCGGCCCCCACCGCGAGGGCCACCACCGAGCTGACCAGCACCGCCGTCGTCACCGGCGGTGCGCCGGCGGCGTCGTCCAGGCCCCGTTGCAGGGCCAGGGACCAGGTCCCCACCACCGTGATCAACGCCGACAGCCCCGCTGCCACGGCGCCGAGGAAGCGGTACGTCCCGCCCTGGTCCCCCAGTCTCAGCCCGCGCAGGCCCGACAGCCCCATCGCCAGCGGCAGGACGGCGCCGGCCAGCACGGTCATCGCGACCACCGACCACACCGGGGCGAAGCCGTCGGGAACGCCGCCGACTCCCCAGTGGATCGCCACCGGGTCCGGCAGCGACGGGGCGATCGCCAACTGCACGATCACCGCGGCCGCGGTCAGACCCAGCGGGATGAGTAGGGCGACGAGGCGGAACCGGGCGATCATGCGCGCCCTGGTGGTCTCAGCGGTCATCGGCGATCTCCTTCACGAACGAGGCGAGAGTGTGAGCGGACAGACCCAGGGCACGCGCCCGTTCGACGAGGTCGAGGACCTCCCGGTGGATCTGCTCGAGATGGCTAGCCGCTTCGGTCAGCACGGCCCCGCGGCCGCGACGCATCGTCACCAGACCCTCATCGCGCAGGTCCTGATAGGCCCGCAGCACGGTGTGCAGGTTGACGTCGAGGGACGCCGCCACGTCCCTGGCGGAGGGCAGCCGGTCCCCGGGGCGGATCCGGCCGGTGGCAGCACCCGTGCGGACCGAGGCCGCGACCTGTTCGAACAGAGGCGTGTCACTGGCGTGATCGACCCGAAGCAACATGCCTCTGTTATATAACTACTCAAACAGTTTGGTCAAAACGGCCCGGGCCCGTGCCGTCGGCGGCCCGGCCCGCCCGCGAGGTGCCGCGATGCTGTGCCTCCAGAGGGTGTTCGTGATGCGAGACAGCGCGCACTGACGACGACACCGCTCCTCGGACGTGGCAGGCTGGCAAACGGAATCTCGTCCGGACGCAACACCGCGCCCGCTGAACAGGAGGAAACACATGGCTCGCATCTACAACAACGCCACCGAACTGGTCGGGAACACACCGCTGGTGCGGTTGAACAAGCTCACCGAGGGGCTGGGCGCCACCGTGCTCGCCAAACTGGAGTTCTACAACCCCGCCTCCAGCGTCAAGGACCGGATCGGCGTCTCCATCGTCGATGCCGCCGAGGCCTCCGGCGAACTGCCCCCGGGCGGCACGATCGTGGAAGCCACCAGCGGCAACACCGGGATCGCCCTGGCGTTCGTGGGCGCCGCGCGCGGCTACAAGGTGGTACTCACCATGCCGGAGACGATGTCGAACGAGCGCAAGATGCTGCTGAAGGCCTACGGTGCCGAGACGGTTCTCACGCCCGGTTCGGAAGGCATGAAGGGCGCGGTGCAACGGGCCGAGCAGATCGCTGCGGAGACCGAGGGCGCGGTGCTGGCCCGGCAGTTCGCCAACGAGGCCAACCCGGCGATCCACCGCAAGACCACGGCGGAGGAGATCTGGAACGACACCGACGGCGAGGTGGACATCGTCGTCTCCGGCATCGGCACCGGGGGCACGATCACCGGGGTGGGCCAGGTACTGAAGGACCGTAAGCCGCAGGTGCGTATCGTGGCGGTGGAGCCGGCCGAGTCCCCGATCCTCAGCGGCGGGCAGCCCGGACCGCACAAGATCCAGGGCATCGGGGCCAACTTCGTCCCGGAGATCCTGGACACGAGCATCTACGACGAGGTCCTGCCCGTCGACGCCGACACCGCCGTGAAGGTGGCCCGCCGCGCGGCCACCGAGGAAGGGCTGCTCGTGGGCCTGTCCTCCGGTGCCGCGCTGCACGCAGCCCTGGAGGTCGCCGGGCGGGAGGAGAACGCGGGCAAGACCATCGTCGTCGTCATCCCCTCCTTCGGTGAGCGGTACCTGTCCACCATCCTGTTCTCCGACCTGTCCGAATGAGCCACTCGTTGCTCTCCCAGAGCGCGGCGCTGCACCCGGCGGCGTCCGGCACCACCTGGGCGGGCGTGCGGGCGCGGGTCCGGGAGGACCTGGAGACGGCGAAGCGACGGGACCCGGCCGCGCGAACCTCCCTGGAGGTGGCGCTGACCTACCCCGGGGTGCACGCGCTGTGGATCTATCGCCTGGCGCACCACCTGTGGAACCTGGGCGGGCCGGCCAAGTTGCCCGCCCGGGTCATCTCCCAGGTCGCACGGATGCTCACCGGGGTGGAGATCCACCCCGGTGCGGTGATCGGGCGGCGGTTCTTCATCGACCACGGCATGGGCGTGGTGATCGGTGAGACCGCGGAGGTGGGCGACGACGTGCTGATGTTCCACACCTCCACCCTGGGCGGGCGTTCGATGTCCAAGGGCAAGCGCCACCCCACGGTGGGCGACCGGGTGATGATCGGCGCCGGGGCCAAGATCCTCGGGCCGATCACCGTCGGGGACGACGCGCAGGTCGGTGCGAACGCGGTGGTGGTGCGCGATGTCCCGGCTGCGTCTGTGGTGGTGGGGGTTCCCGGGGAGGTTCGCCGGCGTCCGAGCTCGTTCGGTGAACTGGAGGATCCGGCGCTGTACATCTGAGCCGGTCCGGTCGGTCAGAGCGGCGGCACCCATCCCGCCCGGCGCATGTCCACCCGGAGCGGGTCGGTGCTGCGCAGGGGCGTTCCCTCGGCGCGCAAGTTGTCGACCGCGCGGGCACGTAGGTGCTCGGGGACCATCCCGCTGGCCGGTAGCACCCGCCACCACGGCACAGCGGCGCCGTCGCGCGCCATGATGCGCCCCACCGTGCGCGCCGACCCCCGGCCGGTCAACACCCTCGCGGCGTCGGCGATGACGCCGTAACTGCTCACCCGCCCGGAGGGGATCTGGGCCACCAGGTCCAGCACGAGTTCGCGGTACTCCTCGGCCGGATCGCGGCCCGCTCCGGCATCGTCCATATCGACTTACCCTAGAACCATGAGCCACGGCACGGCCTGCACCCACTGCGGTGAGCACGGCGAACACGAACATCTGGACAGCCGAGAGCACGCCCGCACCCGGCGGCGTCGACTCGCGCTCGTCGTGGCGGCGCGGGCAACGATCGTTCCCCTCACCGCGCTCCTGGTACTGCTGGCCACACCCGCGCCGCGATCGGGCATCTGGGCACTGGTCGCGGGCCTGGCGGTCTGGGCCCTGAGCACCGGGGTCGGCGTGGGCGCCTCGGCGCTCTGGATGCCCGCGGTGGGCCGCACCGCGGCGCTCATGCGCGGGGCGCTGGTCGCGGCCGGGCTCGTCCCGCTGCTCGCCCTGGCGGCCGCGTGGTTGGGGGCCTCCTCCCCCGCCGGCGCGTGGCAGTACGCGGCGCTGGTGGGCACGGGCTACCTGGCCGGCGGGTTCGGCGCGGAGATCCTGCGGTTGTGGCGGTTGCGGTCGCTCCTCGGCCAGGACACCAGGGAGGGTGAGGTGGCCCGGGACTCCGCGGCCATCACCCACCACCAGGACCAGGACGGCCTGGACCTGCTCGCCACGGCCCTGACCGGCGCGCTGGTGGGGCTCTACGTGTGGCTCACCGGGCTGCTGTGGCCGCTGGTGGTGGTCCTGGTGCCCCTGCACGTGGCGATCGTCGCGGTCCGACGGCGAGCCGGCGTCAGGCGTGCCCGGACGCAACGCGCGGTCAAGGTCGACGCGTAGGCCATCGCGTCGGGGCCGGCTACCGCCGGGCCTCGTCGGGGCCGGCTACCGCCGGGCCTCGTACGTGCTGAGCTGGTCGATCCTGCGCTGGTGGCGCTCCTCACCGCTGAACGGTTCGGCCAGGAACGCCTCGACGATCTCGATCGCTTCGGCCTCCGAGTGCTGCCGCGCCCCGATCCCGGCCACATTGGCGTTGTTGTGCGCCCGCGCCAGTTGCGCCGTCTGCACGCTCCAGGTGAGCGCCGCCCGGGCGCCGGGCACCTTGTTGGCCGCGATCTGTTCGCCGTTGCCGCTCCCCCCGATCACCAGCCCGAGGGATCCGGCGTCGGCGACCGTGGCCTCGGCCGCGGCGAAGCAGAACTCCGGGTAGTCGTCGGCCGCGTCGTAGGCGTGTGCGCCGTGATCGATCACCTCGTGGCCCGCGTTCTGTAGGTGCTGCACCAGGACGGCCTTGAGGTCGAAACCGGCGTGGTCGGCGGCGATATGGATGCGCATGGGCCCTATTGTGCCGTGTCCGCAGTGGCTCCCGTGCCCACCCCGCACCGCGCCCTGACCACCACGCCGGGACGAGGACCCCGGGGGCCGCGTGCGAACGGGCAAGCCGCGGCGAGGGCCTGGCCACCGGCCGGCCATCATCTGTTCACCCAAAAGGCGCAAGAGCGTCTGCGTGGTGTGCCACAGTATGGGCGAGCCCGGCCCTGACCCGCGCAGCGACAAGCGGGCGCCCGGGCCGGCCATCGGTGAGTGACAAAGGAGCAACAGGTGAGCCAAGTTCGCCGCGGTACCGTACGTCGTCGTCGAGGGGCCGCCGCGGTCGCGGGCGCCTCGCTCCTGCTGCTGCCGCTGGTGGGAATCGCTCCCGCCGCAGCCGAGGAGGACGACGATCGCCACGTCGTCATCAATGAGGTCTACGCGCGCGGCGGCAGTGCGAATCAGCCGTTCACCCACAAGTTCGTGGAGTTGTACAACCCCACGGACGAGGCGATCGACCTGGACGGGCTGAGCCTGCAGTACCGGTCCGCCACCGGCACCGGCAACTCCACCACGGTGGTGGCGTTCTCCGACCAGCACCAGGTACCCGCCGGCGGCTACTTCCTCATCCAGGGCGGCTCCAACGCTTCGAACGGTGAGCCGCTGCCGGATCCCGACGCCTCCTCGGGGGCGTTGAACATGCAGGGCTCCAACGGCACCGTGGCGCTGGTCGCCGAGACGTCGGCGATCACACTTCCCACCGGGGACGTGACCGACCCCGGCGATGACCGGATCGTGGACCTGGTCGGCTACGGCACGAGCAACACCTACGAGGGATCGGGTGCGGCCCAGACCAGCGGGGGCAACAACGTCCCGCAGTCGATCACGCGCACCGACGGCATCGACACCGACGACAACGCGGCCGACTTCTCCATCACCGACACCCCGACGCCGACCAATTCCGCCGGCAGCGGCGGCGACGACGGCGGCGGCGAC
>CALKWS010000288.1 GCA_938004115.1 uncultured Ruaniaceae bacterium | reverse complement strand
ACGTCACCGCGGTCCTCGCCCCCGAGCACGCCGGGTTGACGTCGCTGGACCTGGCTGCGCGGTTGCACCCCACGGCCGCGGTCTGCGGTACGCCGACGGCGGACTCGGCCGAGGTGATCGCCGAACATGAGCAGATGGACCGGGGGCGGTACGCCGGCCCGGTGGGGTGGATCGGGGCCGACGGCGACGGCGAGTGGGGCATCGCGCTGCGGTGTGCGCAGGTGGAGCCCTCCGGGCGGGACCTGCGGCTGTTCGCCGGGTGCGGGATCGTGGCCGCCTCCGACCCGGAGGCGGAGTTACGGGAGTCGGAGGCGAAACTGGCGCCGATGCGCTCGGTGCTGGGTATGTGATCGCCCCGGAACCCGCCGCGCGCCGGAACCATCCAATCGGGCCGTTCCGGCGGGGCCAGGGCCCAGAAACTCGCTCAACCGCGCCAATCGGTTGGTTCGGCCGGTGCTCAGTGGGTGCCGGCCAGCCCGAATGGCACCCGCCAGCGCGTGTCGAGGGGGAAGGGATCACCACCGCACCGTGCCCAGGCTTCGTGGATCCGAACGAGCGTCTGCTCGGGTTGCCGGAACACATCGCGTGCGACCAGGGTGAGCACCGTCCAGCCCCGGCTCTGGAACCATTCGCGCCGTCGGATATCGGTCTCCCACTGGTCCGGGTCGGCGCGATGATGCTGTCCGTCGTACTCGATCGCGAGGCGCAGGTCGGGCCAGCACAGATCGGGCCGGTAGGTCCCTGACCTATGCGTGAGGCTCAGGTTGATCCTCGGTTCGGGGAAACCTGCCCAGATGAGCAAGAGGCGCACGCGGGTCTCCATCGGCGACTCGACGCCTGAGCGCACGAGGCCCGCAGCATCCCTCGCCCGGCCAAGGCCAGTGCCCGGAACGCGGATCATGTCCGACGGTGCTACGCCGTGCATCCGCACGATGGCGTCGCCGGCGGTCACCAGGTCCACCAGACGCAGGTCCTGGGCCAGTTCGGTGAACAGTTGCGCACCCCACGAACACGGGATGCCATCGACCGTGCGGCCGACTGCTCCCGTCCGGAGGTGGCTGCGCAGCCCAGGACGCCGGCGGCGGTGGGCCTCCGTGGTCACCGTGACGTGGACGTCGGGATCGACGGGGACCGGGATCCGCTGCAGGGCCGCCGCCGTCGAATGTGAGGCGATCGCTCCGGGTGGGTGCAGCAGCAGTGCGGCTCGAGTGCGAGCGTGCAGGTCCACGTTCGCTTCGGCGCCGAGGTACACGCCACGGAACAGCCGTTGATACTTCCGCGGATTCTTCAGGCTGGCAGGCGTGACTCCCATCGCCCTGGCCTGGCGTGTGGTGAATGGTCTCGTCCGGTCGACAGTGGCCATAGGCCGACCCTGACAGATCGTGACCGACCCACGATCGGGTTATCCACAGCCCGGCGCCCCGCCCG
>CALKWS010000287.1 GCA_938004115.1 uncultured Ruaniaceae bacterium | reverse complement strand
GCGTCTCCTTGGTCCGAGCCCGGCGTCTCCTTGGTCCGAGCCCGGGGGTGCAGCTGTTGCCGGAAGCACGGCGGTGCAGCGGCTGCCGGAGCACCTAGACTGGCCCCAGGACAGTCATCACGGCCCAGCCCCGCACCGGGGCCCGTCGGCCGTGCAGCGGGAGATGGTGAGGTTGTGTCGCACACGGAAACGAATCCGGTGAACGCCACGGAAGTGACCACGGCGCAGCCGGGGGGAGCAGTGGGCCCGGCGCCGCGCACCCCGGCGGCCAACGCGGCCGGCGGCCGGGGAGCAACGATCAAGGCCTACATCGCCCTGACCAAACCACGAGTGATCGAGTTGCTCCTGGTGACCACGGTGCCGACGATGTTCCTGGCCGAGCGAGGCTTCCCGGGCTGGTGGCTCGTGGTCGCCACACTGATCGGCGGGGCCACCGCCGCCGGTTCGGCGAACGTGTTCAACATGGTCTACGACCGGGACATCGACGCATTGATGAACCGGACCAAGAACCGCCCCCTGGTCACCGGGGAGATCACCCCCCGGCAGGCGATGGTGTTCGCCTTCGCCCTCGGCATCTTCGCCATCGCCTGGCTCGGGCTGGTGGTCAACTGGGTCTCCGCCGCGCTGTGCCTGGCGGCGATCGTGATGTATGCGGTGGGCTACACCATGCTGCTGAAGCGACACACCTCCCAGAACATCGTCTGGGGCGGGGCCGCCGGCTGTATGCCCGTGCTCATCGGGTGGTCCGCGGTGACCGGATCCCTGTCCTGGGCGCCGGTCCTGTTGTTCGGCATCATCTTCTTCTGGACCCCGCCGCACTACTGGCCGCTGTCGATGAAGTTCAAGGCCGACTATGCCCGCGCGGACGTGCCGATGCTGCCCGTGGTCTCGGCCGACACCCGGGTGGCCCGGCAGATGATCGGCTACACCATCGCGATGGTCGCCTGCTCCCTGGCGCTGGTCCCGGTGGCGCAGATGGGACTGCTGTACACCGCAGCCGCCGTGGTCTCCGGCGGGTGGTTCCTGTGGCTGTGCGTGGCGCTGTACCGCCGCGCCCGGCACGGGAACCCGAAGAAGCTCCGGGCGATGAAGGTGTTCCACGCCTCCATCACCTATCTGACCGTGCTGTTCGTGGTGATCGCCGTCGATCCGTTCCTCCCCTTCTGATCCGGTGCCCGCCCCAGGTCAGGTGCCCCCACGCACACCAGCGGCCGACGACGACGCCGGCCCGTTCGCGGATGCGCTGCGCCAGTACCTGGCTCACCTGGGGATCGAACGGGGCCTGTCGGACCACACGCTGGGTGCCTACCGCCGTGACCTGACCCGGTACGCGAGGTTCCTGACCTCGCGGGCGCGCACCGACCTGGAACAGGTCACCGAGGGCGACGTCGGTGCGTACGTGGAGGCGATCCGGTCCGGGACGGACGGTGGGCGGGCACTCTCGGCCAGTTCGGCTGCCCGGGCCGTGGTGGCCATCCGGGGGTGGCACAAGTTCGAGGCGATGGAAGGGCGAACCACGCACAACCCCGCGATGCGGATCAAACCGCCGGGGACGGCCAAACGGCTGCCGAAGGCGATCTCGGTGGAGCAGGTGGACCACCTCCTGCAGGGTGCCTCGGGGGCACCGGGCGTGCTGGGGCTGCGGGACCGGGCGCTGGTGGAGGTCCTGTACGGCACCGGCGCGCGGATCAGTGAGGCGGTGGGGCTGAGCGTGGACGACGTGGTGCTGGACCGCACGGCCGCGAGTGTGCGGCTCTTCGGCAAGGGCCGCCGCGAACGAGTGGTGCCGATGGGCCGGTTCGCGGTACAGGCCCTGGAGGCCTACCTGGTGCGGGGCCGCCCGGTACTGGCCAGCAAGGGCAAGGGCAACTCCGCCCTGTTCCTGAACCAACGTGGTAACCCGCTGAGCCGGCAAAGCGCCTGGGCGGTGCTCCAGCAGGCCGCCGAGCGCGGGGGAGTGACGGCGCGAATCTCCCCGCACACGCTGCGCCACTCCTACGCCACCCATCTGCTCGCCGGGGGTGCGGACGTGCGGGTGGTCCAGGAACTGCTCGGGCACGCCTCGGTGACCACCACGCAGATCTACACCCACCTGACCCCCGACGCGCTGCGCGAGGTCTACGCCGCCGCGCATCCCCGGGCCCTGGGCTAGCGCGGCCGGGGCGCGGGGTCAGAACGCGTCGCGGATGTGCACCTGCCAGCCGCCCAGCGCCCGGTCGAATGCGGCGTCGGTGGCCTCATCCCCGCCGGTGAGCCCGCCGGCCATCCGGATGTTCGCACTGGACTGCGCCCCGGCCCAGGCCAGGGCGATCCCCGGCGGAGTGTAGACCGGGGCACCCGGGGGAGCCTCGGCCGCGGCGCCGATGCGCCGGCAGGTGGCCCCCTCCTCGCCGGCGGTGAGCAGGTACGTGCCGTCCATCACCCCGACGGTGTCCCCGGTGACGCTGAAGACCACATCACGGCTCAGCACCAGGCGGCGCAGCGTGAACGCTGCGGCGACGTCGTCCAGGCGGAGCATGTACGGATCGGTGACGATCGTGCGCCAGGCCGCCGGAGGCAGGAACAGGCGGGCCACATCCGCCCCGGAGGTGCGCAGCCGGATCACGCCCAGGACCGGGGCGAAGGAGCCCAGCAGCCGCCACAGCACGCGGTAGGCCCCCGGGGTGGTCGCGATGAGGTCGTGCACGGTCAGGGCGGCATCGGGCCCCTCCTGCCTCCCGCGGTCCCAACTCACGTATCCCTGCAGGAGGCCGTCGGGACCGGTGGCCACGCTGACGCCGGTGAACTCCCGGGTGAGCTCGGTCGGGGGGAAGTTCGGGCCGGTGCGGGTCAGCGGCCCGTTCTGCGCCGCCGCCCAGCGGTCGTACAGCCTTGCGATCGCCTCGCCGTCCGCTGCCGTGGCGCGGCGGGTGGTCACGGCCGGGTCGGCGGGGCCGGTGGTGGAGTCGGCGGACGGGCCCGGCCCCCGGGCGGGATCCTCCAGGCGCACCGCCGCGGCCGCGGTGGTGGGGATCTCCACCACGTCGTAGGACGTCAGCAGGGCGTACCCGAGGCGGTGGTAGATGCCGGGCGCGGAGGCGAACAGGGTGGAGATCACATCGCCCGCGGCGCGCCCGTCGGCCAGCACCTGACCGATCAACGGGCCCAGCAGCCCGCGGCCCCGGTACTCCGCCGCGACCGTGACCCCGGCCAGCCCGTTGGTGGGGACAGAGGCGCCGCCGAACCAACTGGTGTAGGCGCGGCGGAAGGCCCGTGCGGCGAGCGTCGCGCCGTCGAACGTGCCCCAGGGGCTGTGGCCGGCCGGCGGCCACTCAGCCTCCGGCGGTGCCGGGACCGTGCCGAAGGCCTCGGCGCCCAGGGTGCTGCTGGCGGGCCGGTCGGCGCGGGACAACGGTCGTATCTGGAACGACATGGTGCCCCAGCGTAACGAGCCGTGCGTCTCTGTCGTGCCCACCGCGCCCCAGGGGCACGGAACGGCGCGGGCCTGGCCCGACACGGCGCGGACAGTTGGTCGATGCGGCCTTGGGAAGTAGGTTGGCCGCGTGAGCACCGACAACCCTGCGGAGATCAAGGCCCGCGACTTCCCCGAACCCGCACCGCTCAGCGGCCACGGACCGGCCCGGATCATCGCGATGTGCAACCAGAAGGGCGGCGTCGGCAAGACCACCACCACGATCAACCTCGGTGCGGCGCTGGCCGAGTACGGGCGCAAGGTGCTCCTGGTGGATCTGGACCCCCAGGGCGCCGCCTCGGCCGGACTGGGCCTGAACGCCCATGAACTGGACCAGACGATCTACACCACGCTCATGGCCGAGCAGCCCGACATCTACCAGGTCATCCACCCCACCAGCGTCACGGGCCTTGACCTGGTGCCGGCGAACATCGACCTGTCCGCCGCCGAGGTGCAACTGGTCAACGAGGTGGCGCGCGAACAGGCGCTCGCCCGGGTGTTGCGGCCCGTGGCCGATGAGTACGACGTGGTGCTGGTGGACTGCCAGCCCTCCCTGGGATTGCTCACGGTCAACGCGCTCACCGCCGCCCACGGGGTGATCATCCCGCTGGAGACGGAGTTCTTCGCCCTGCGCGGTGTGGCGCTGCTGGTGGAGACCATCGAGAAGGTCCGCGACCGGCTCAACCCGCGGCTGACCATCGACGGCATCCTCGCCACCATGTACGACGCCCGCACCCTGCACTCCCGGGAGGTGCTGGCGCGCGTGCAGGAAGCCTTCGGGGACCAGGTGTTCGACACCGTCATCACCCGCACGGTGAAGTTCCCGGACGCCTCGGTAGCCACCGAACCGATCACCTCCTATGCCCCCAACCACGCCGGGGCGTACAACTACCGCAAACTGGCCCGTGAGCTGATCAGCCGTGGCGACGTCGCCTGACGTCACCCGGGACAGCGCGCAGGCGGGCGGGGACGAGACCGACGCGGCCCAGGTGCGCCTGGCCCCGCGCCCGGGATTCGAGGTGCGGCTGGAGAACTTCTCCGGCCCCTTCGACCTGCTGTTGTCGCTCATCGCCAAGCACAAGATGGACGTCACCGAGGTGGCGCTGGCGGTGGTGACCGACGACTTCATCGCCCACCTGCGAGCCCAGAGCGAGTGGGACCTGTCCCAGGCCAGTGAGTTCCTGGTGATCGCGGCCACCCTGCTGGACCTGAAGGCCGCTCGGCTGTTGCCGCAGAGCGGTGCGGAGGACGCCGAGGACCTGGAACTGCTGGAGGCCCGCGACCTGCTGTTCGCCCGGCTACTGCAGTACCGGGCATTCAAGGAGGTGGCCGGGTACCTGGGCGAGCAGTGGCAACGGGTCGGCCGCTCCCACCCGCGCAACGTGGGTCTGGAACCCCGGTTCGCGGCGCTGCTGCCCGAGCTGATCATGCGCGTCAGCCCGGAGCAGCTGGCGATGCTCGCGGCGCGGGCACTGACTCCCCGGGAGGCCGAACCCGGGGTGGACCTGAGCCACCTGCACAGCCCGGTGATCAGCGTGCGCGAGCAGGCAGCGGTGATCGTGCAACGGCTGCGGCGCCAACGCAGTCTGACGTTCCGCAGCCTGACCCGCGACGCCGACGGGTTGAACGTGGTGGTGGCGAGGTTCCTGGCGCTGCTGGAGCTCTATCGTGAGGGCGTGGTGGCCTTCGACCAGGTGCGGGCACTGGCGGAGTTGACGATCCGGTGGACGGGCACGGACGAGGGCGACATCGCCGTCATCGACGAGTACGAGGAGCACCCCGCGGCCAGCGGCGGACGGCACGCGAAGGAGGAGGCGCCATGACCGACGACGTGGACAGCACTGCCGACGTGGACA